>CAILAO010000368.1 GCA_903832105.1 uncultured Pseudomonadota bacterium
ATTATTAACTTTGAGCTATGAGCTATGAACTACGAGCTATGAGCTTTTACTCTCCGATTCATTCTTACCCACGACACTTGGATATTCGGGTCATTTCAAATTTACCGAGTTCTTCACCGATTCGGCCCCGCCCGCATGCGCATACTGCACATACAGGAAAAAACTCATTACTAAAATCAAAAAGAGAATCATAATGACATCTATTGGTCTCACGTCGTTTAACCCGAAGTTCCTAGGAAATCAAAGCCCCTAAACACTGACTTACACATTGATTTTATCTATGAGGAAATAGTTATAGACTCTTTTGTTTTTCGTGATTTATGTACCCATGTAAATAATTCGATAATATTTTTAATATCTACTTGAAATATTAATTTTTTGCAATATAATGTAGGCATGTTTATAGAAAGCATAGCTAATCGGGGATCGCCACCTGCAATACTCCTGAGGGAGTCATACAGGGAGGGAAAAAAGGTAAGGAAACGCACGCTTGCCAATCTTTCGAAGTGGCCAGCGAACATTGTCGCTGGCTTCAGGAAGCTTCTTGTCGACGGAGAAAGCGAGAATGGAGTGCTCGGAGAAGGCTTTGACATCATACGGACACTTCCCCATGGACATGTCGCGGCCGTGACAGGGATGATGTGCAAGCTGGGAATACCCGCACTTCTGGCCCATTCTCCCTCGCGGAACCGCGATCTTGCATTGTCCATGATCGCTGCACGAATACTCTCCCCCTCATCTAAGTTGGCTCTGTCATCCGGCCTTGCCGCAAAAACGGCAACGGACACGCTTTCCGAAGTTCTAAATGTCACCGACGCTACCGAAGACGAACTCTATGGGGCGATGGACTGGCTTATCGAACGACAGGACGCCATTGAACGGCGCCTGGCAAAAAAACATCTTTCCGAAGGAGCCACCGTCCTCTACGATCTCAGTTCCACTTGGTTCGAGGGGACAAAATGTCCGCTTGCAAAACTGGGACATAGCCGTGACGGGAAGGACGGCACATTGCAGGTGGAGTTCGGTCTTCTATGTGCCGGTGATGGCACGCCTGTGGCCGTACAGGTTTTCGATGGCAACACCTCCGATCCGGCCACCGCGGATCAGGTGAAAAAACTTAAAAACAATTTCAAGCTATCCCATGTTGTCCTGGTGGGTGACCGGGGAATGCTCACCAGTTCGCGCATCAGGGAGGATCTCAAGGAAGAGGAAGGCCTGGACTGGATCAGCGCCTTGCGCTCGGACGGGATAAGGAAACTTATCGCTGCGGATCTCATACAGCCCTCTCTTTTCGACTCATGGGCGCTGGCCGAGGTGGAGTCTCCGGACTTCCCGGGGGAGCGGCTGATCGTGTGCAAAAACCCTCTTCTTGCCGAGGACAGGGCAAAGACCCGCGAGGAGCTTCTTCTCGCCACAGAGAAACGTTTAAAGGAGATCAAGGAAGCGACCTTGCGCAGGAGGAATCCACTCAGGGGAAAGGATAATATAGGGCTGCGTGCAGGCCGTCTCATAAACAAGTACAAGATGGCAAAACACTTCATCCTGACCATTGGAGAAAACTCTTTTTCGTATGAAAGACGCTTTGAATCAATTAAAAAAGAAGCTGCACTTGACGGTTTTTACGCGGTAAGAACCAGTCTTCCGAAAGATAAGGCCACACCTGAATGGACTGTTGAAACGTATAAGAGTCTCTCCAGGGTCGAACGGGCCTTCAGGACTTTCAAGCTGATCGATTTGAATGTCCGTCCAGTGCACCACCACCTTGAGGGACGCGTAAAGGCACACATCCTCCTGTGCATGCTCTCCTATTATGTGGAGTTCCATATGCGCAACGTGCTGGCGCCACTTCTCTTTGCCGATGAAAACATCGAGGAGATGAAGGTGCAGCGTGAGATGCCTGTAAAACCAGTCGAACGATCTCCTTCAGCCAAAAGCAAGGCGTTAGAAAAAAAGAATGCGCAAGGGGATCCGGTGCAAAGCTTCAAAACCCTGATGAAGAATCTTTCCACCATCGCAAGAAACACAATCAGACCGTGTCTCAAGGGAGCGGAGTGCTTCATGAAGACCACTGAACCAACTTCACTCCAGAAGAAGGCCTTTGAGCTGCTCGGCATCAATCTCTAACAGGTTGTGTCCAGTACCGGAAGAGATGATATGGATCTAACTCCTTGAAGATAAATGGCAAAGCATTATCTTGTCACTGGAACTTCGGGTTAAGGCAGAAAATATCAATTATCAACTACTGCATCCTGCTAGGAGAGATGATTATTCTTGTAGACGCATCTTCCGAAAAGACGGCATCGCTGGCGAGGTCTCTCTTTGCAATAATCTCCAAAATGCATAACATCAGGAAACATCACGAAGGCTCATGCTGGAAGGGACGTCCGAACATCGCGCTTATCCAGAAAAACGGATTTCTGCCAGCTGCACTGTCAGCCATTGACACGTTGCCAGTCGCAAGAAAATTCGTCAGGCATCCCTCTGAATGGGAATGCTCCGGCTTTCAAGAACTGGCGGTAATAAGGTGGCGCTACGGGATAATAGACAAGAGAAGCATCTGCAGGCTTTCGGGTTTTGAAAACTACACGGATTTTTCCAGGCGGCACCTCTCGCATGTCGAGTCGCTTCTGGAAAGC
>CAILAO010000369.1 GCA_903832105.1 uncultured Pseudomonadota bacterium
AAGCCAATTGAGTACACGCCTTAGCCTACGGAAGGCATTTATAAGTAGCATCAATTCCAAGCGTGAGATGCTCAATTTTCCCATTGGCAGCAATTGGAATGTTTAACTCAGTATCGATAACGATGGTTATATCAGCCATTCCTTCCCAGATTAGTCGATCTGTTGGTTGGCCAGGGTTAGTAACAATACTTTTACTAAAAGAGTCTTGAATAAACTGGATTGTCTTTTGATCCTCTTTTTCTGAATCCCAATAATTAAACCTGTGAACTTCAGCCCAAGTAATGTTTGACGACAAGGTGATGCCATCAAGCTCCTCACGCAAGAAAAACGAGGCGTTAGAGCCAGATGGTAGGGATATCGTCATTTTTAGTACAGGAGCATCTTTCTCGATGATGTTTGAAATCGTTAGACAACCGTCCTCACCATAATTGCCATTTGCGATCGAGGGGATTTTCACATCAGGAAAAAAGGCGGAGGGACGAGTTGCTGAAAAGCCTGTCGAGCTTAGCAAAAAATCTGTCAACAAAAGGCATAACAAAAGCGACCTCAGCATAAAAAACCTCCAAAAGACAAAACAAAAGGAATTCCATGAAGATGGCAGGTTGTATAGCATTGCTCAAAAAAAACTAAAAGAAGTTCTTAGCGGATTTTAGAAAATTTTACCTCGAAAAGTGGACCCTAGAATAGTTCTTGCAGGTTACTTCTCTAACAAGCTAAATACATTAAGCAAAACCTATATCAAAAAAAAGGCTAAAGTTTAGGAGTGTTTCGGCCGAACCAAGCTATAACAGCAAGGAGAGGGGTTTTATATATGAATAGAAAATATTCTTCCCAAATCAATAGGGCGACTCTTTTGACCACCTTACTTGGTGCGATAGCGATCTTTACGGTCGTTGGATGTGGTGAGACAGGCGCTAAGCGTACAATGCAAGTAGGCGAACAGGCGGTAATTCTTCCCGTTGAGCCCGGGAAAGTGGTAGAGAGTGGAGATTCATTTGCGAGGAAGCACCAGAACACGCTTTTATCCTTTGAACTGAATGGTAACCCTTTAAAATATGAGGAAATTTCAGAGGTTCAGATCTTTAAAGCTCAGAATGATAAAGAGCCAGTTTATCTTTTTTCGGTCGATGAGCTTAAAGACATGTCTGTGGCGACGGGGTGCAATGTAAATCTAAAAAGCTTCGTAGAGGCAGAAAACGAAGTAAAAACGCTTTTTTGCGACCAAAGCTTTCATACCAGCAAAGCCAATCTCTATGTCCTCAAAATGAAGGATAAAACTGAAAGAAAAGCAACCTACTCAATGCTTGTGTCGGATGATCGAGATGCTGATGTTTTAATGTTAAAAGTTTTATTTTACTAGAACATTTGGGAAATTATTTTTGAAAGGGCCTCTCACCATGAAATGTAATAAACAACTTCTTACCATAGGCACTTTTGCTGGTTCCCTCCTCGTCACGTGGAGCTGTACAAGTTCGACTTTTAGCGGTGACTCGGCTTCAGCAGCGAAGAGGGCTTCGAAAGCAGGTTCCCCAAATACCAGCGCGTCAGGCAATCAGGGTGATCCATCGTCCGATCCAAACTCCGGAACTTCAAGAACGGTGGGTTCGGATGTGCCCCTGGATTCTGAAGGCAATACAGATTCCGGAAGAATAGCGCTACTACTTCAAGGTAATGTTAGTTCGTCTTTGACAGAAAATTCGGTTTGGGTTGCTCCAACGAGCGGTGATGTTTACAAAATACTTCTCGATAAGGAGAAGGGATATCCTATGAAGTCCTGGAGCGGGGTGTCGAGTCAAAGCGGTCGAAGAACTTTTGTTTCTGAAATAGGGCTCTTGGTTTGCGGCACTGGAGTGGGGTTGTACAGGGTTGCCGATGATGTTCCTGAACCTGGTAAAGGTCAACTCATTTGGACGGGAACTTCAGGAAGATGCTGTCCAACATCGTTCATGATGAATGACAAACCTTATGTAGGCGTCGGATATCTTGCTCCCGACGGAAAACTAAAATTTACACGATTTCCAATTGACAAGACGTTGCCGGAAAAAGTTGACCGCTCAAAAGACGAAACTTTTACTATTTCTGATGACGGGGGAATTGGAACTTACAGCTGTTACACCGATCAAACTCGTGGATATTACTGGTCTAAGAATTGGAAAAATTTTCACGGGATCGATGTGAGGACCGGTCAACCGCTTCAAAACACCGACATACCGAACTACGGTCGAAAGTTCTCTACTGGCGGGGTTAATTTTGACTACGGCTTGACTTACGGAGGCTCTTATTCACTTCAGGGAGACTCAAACGGAAATTTACTTACCTCAGTAGAGGATTACTCCTCTTACACGATGGCGTATGACCCTGTTTCAAATAGCGTCTTTAGAATGCCATACGGTGGCACAAATCAGATGATGCTGATTGATGGTGATTGTTTCAAAAAGGGTAGCCTGGACTGTGCTGACAAAAGCTTTTTATTCCCCACTGA
>CAILAO010000370.1 GCA_903832105.1 uncultured Pseudomonadota bacterium
CGATAATCCTTTCTTTCATTTCGCTGGCCGCTTTTCGTGTGAAAGTAACGGTCAAAATCGATGCGGGATCCGCGCCAGCTCCAACCAAAAAAAGAAATCTTTGAGACAGTTGGTACGTCTTACCGCATCCCGCCGATGCCCTCACGAGATAGCTTTGATAGGGGTTTTGTGGCGAATGCTGGGCATTATGATGCATGCTAGTCATCCACTCCCCCTAAAAAACTTCTTAAGTAAGTTTGGTTTTTCGCCTGTTCTCTATGTTTAGGATCGTCTTTTCGGCAAAGACCCGGATAAGGACACCCAAAGCAGTGGGAGGTATCTATTGAGAACCGAACACATCTCTTATTAAATGCTGACTTGTCAGATTGATCGATAGACTTAGCGGTAATGCCTCCAAGGCGCCAACTTAACGTCGTGATGAAACTTGCAACGACTTCTTCAAGTGATTTCGATTTCGACTTTAAATCTGACAAATTCCGTTCGGCGGCGACTTCCCTTGCTTCGGTACCCACCGCGCGAGGATTCCATTCGCCTTTTATGATGTTCCAATATCCGACAAGGGTGTTTTTAAGGCTGAATTCACCGGGGAATCGACTGTTTTCTGTTTGGCTTAGCGAAAGGGCATAAAACGTTAATTGTGGTGAGATACCTAGAGAAACCTCCCTTGTTGGGGGGGCAAAATATCTTTTGTAATCTGTGATGATAAATAGATGCTGGTCGCCATGCCTCACAAAGTCAATGCTATCGACGAAGCCAGACAAGAATATTTTCTTACCATTGAGTTCGATGGAAGGCTCCTTGTTATTTGGCGATCGAGATGGTGGGCTTTTTTTTGATTTTGCACCAAACGAAAACTCTCGAAGGCCGGAACCAAGCTGATGAAGAGCTTCTCTTGTGAGATTTTGACCCGTAAGCTTTGCAAGGTGATTTGCAAATCGTGGCCATGCGAATTCTTTAAGTTGATAATGTGAAGGGGATTTTTTTAGTTCATCTGGAATTAAAAGATCCGTGATGTCGCAAAGACGTCTTGTCAAAAAAACAGAGAGACTCCCTTCCGCGAGATTAAGACGTGGAGAATCAAGCGGCTCTACGATAGCCTTCCCATTAGTAGAACCTGTGAAAAAAGCCTCTAAAATCGAATGAAATAATGTTCCTTCGAGGATGGCATCGTCCGCGGTGGGGAGAAAGACCCTCTTTAGCTTATGCTTTGAAAGAAGAAAACTATAAGGGCATCGGATGAGCTTTTCGGCTTGAAAAGCAGAAAGGTTTTCAACCAAACGATCAGGATCTCCCGAATACTCTCCCTCTAAGGGCGCGTTGGCGTTTGTGGCGGATATTGATGTGGTCACTGGCGTATCATCACGATCACCAATGTCACTAACTTCATTTATCTCACTAATCACCTCATTAACCTCACTGAACTCAACGGCTTTGGCGGGATCTTCGTGGAGGATTCGTTCGACAAATCGCGAGGGTGATGTTGGTTCTCCAAATTCTTCTTTTGAAGAGAAAAGGTATAGATTTCGTATCCGGGCTTTCAGGAGACTAAATGTAATATCTTCGAGCGCCTCAAGATGTCCCGGCTCGTGAAGTCCAACCCGCGCCTTTAGAAAGTGATCGATCAAGTCATCCGAGGGAAGACGCTTTGGAAAATTTCCTTCAGTGCATCCTAAGATCAAAACGGCCTTGAACGGCACATAACGGGCTTCACGTAGTGATAAAACCTGGACACCATGAAGGGAGTCTCCGGTTGCTCTCACGTTTGAGGTCATCAGATGATGATCAATGATCGACCAAAAATCTCTCCTGTTTGTGAGTCGCGTTGAGGCCATCGTAGCCTTCTTTAACGACATAAGAAAGCTTTCTACGGACGCTAAATACGAATAAGCTGCGTTTCCCCCCGAACTTTTTGAGAAAGATTCGATTTCAAAGTAAGAAAAAAGCGAGGTGAGTTCTTCGGCCCAATCTTTAAGAGTGAATTGTTCACCTGAAGCATCAAGTGATACGTTATGGGCAAGGCGCCAAGCGGAAATCTTTTCTGTGATTTCTTTTAAAACTATGCGAAACGGGGTCAGGTGTAGATCTTGATCCGAAGATTTTTCTATTGCCTCAGAAAAATCTTCCAACCCTCTAAAAGCCCCAAAAGGTATCGATGTTGAAGTTATGATTTGGGACAGTTTTTCTGTTAGCTTAAAAGTATAATCTAGTGTGGGATCATCGATCTTTAACGAAACAAAAAAGAGAGTGATCGGATGAGTAAAAAACTGAAGGATATTGGCAGAGGTTTCGCCATCCAGAGATAAACTGCGAAGGGCTTCCAGCCAGCTCCCCGCAACTGTCTGCGAAAAAGGTATGGCTATAGCGAGGTTGGCCTCAATTTTCTCTTCTTTAAGGACGCTCTCCACCAGTGGGCCGTAAAGATTTTCGTTTGTGACGATAAGGGCGATATGTGAGGGACTCACACCTTCTTTAAACAACCTTTTAATTAGATTGACGGAAGCTCTAACTTCCGAAATGGCGGATGGGGTTCTGTAGACGGTAATCGTTTTGGACTCACTTCCGTGCGGAGTGGAGCTGTGTTCGACATCGGGCTGGTCTTCTCGGGTTAGGCCGGAGGATCGTTCGAGAGCCGTGATGATGTCCTTGAGGGGATTTTCACCTTGGCATAGGGCAGGACTTTGACTCAGCCAGATGCTGACATTGGGTCTCGTAACCAGAGTTTTAAGCAAAGATGTCTCCGCTTTTGTAACGCTAGTAAACCCTACAAAGTAAAGATGTTCCCACGGAAGCTCCGTCTCTGATGTCCAATGGTTTTGGAGAGCATGGACACAGGCAATAGAAGCATCTTGAGGCAAAAGCAATTTCATTTTTGAAATCTCGGACAGAAACTGCTCATAAAGACATTTAACCTCTACAATTCGATCGTCCAGTGAATTGACTTCTTCTTCGCCTCGAAAAATGTCATTTTTTATGATTGCTTGAATTTTTGAAAATGCCTCGAAGCTAATCTCCATCGAGGAGAGTTCGGAAAAGAATTGCATCATCTCCGTTTCGTGACCGAGATGAAGATGTCGATAGTCCTTCTCTTTTATGAGCGATGAAAGAAGTAGTTGAGTGATCAGTTCAGAAGCGGCTTCGCAGCGATGACCTATGTCGCGAGCGCTATGCAAGATAAAACGTTCAAGGGTAAAGACCTTGGGTGGTCTAAAAGACCCAAGCTTCTTTGCGAGCATGGCAAGACAATAAAACCCAAGCCTTTTTGTGGGAAGGACAACACCAACGCGATGGAGTGATGTTGGGAAGCGCTCGGCAAGATCCTGAACGAGATTCGAAAGCAGACAGGCATGCCACGGCCAGAGCCGAAGGCCATTCCCGGAAAATATCCGCCTCGTCTCAACTGTCATGAGGGCACGCCCCGGTCATTTACTTTTTAGCGCGCTTTCCATGCGGGCTTCTTGCTTTTCGGCGCTTGACGCGTATTTTCTTTTCTGCCCTATAACGAGCTGTTTTTTTGCGATTTCTTGGGGGACGATTTTTTCTCATAAGTTCAACCTCAATAACAACGATTCTTTTTTAATCGACCAAAACGACCGCGACCAGTATTCCGAGTAAGAAAAAAGCTGCCGCGACGACTATCACTGTTAATAAGCCAATTTTATTGGAAAAAAAGTCTTGCGCGACCTCGCCCCCAACCAGTTTTGCTGCTTCTTTGACTTTTTCTATCGCGGTAAAGACCGCATCTCCCAGAGAAGACATGATTTTCCTTTTAAATACTCCCGCACTTTCCATACCGTTCTCATGGAAGGGCTATCTTGTACTGTCCTTTGAGAAAAAAGCAAGTGAATATTTGAATTGACCAAAGGCTCAGAAAAGGGCAACTAATGAGAGCAGCCTATTGCGGCTATCTGTTAGTTTCTACGGGGATATAGCTCAGTTGGTTAGAGCGCTGCATTCACATTGCAGAGGTCTCGTGTTCGAGTCACGATATCCCCATTTTCCTTGATACAGAACGAAATCCTGACCATCGCGTTGCAAGAGGGTTGTTATCACTAGAGAAATCGCCTTTGTCGCCTGACGACGCCTTGCTCTCGACAGGGTTAAAGCCGATGAGGTCTTCCCTCTCTCGGCTGTTGTAAATAAGTTTCACATCTTTTTCATTAACAATTGCCTTGTGCAAAACCTCCCTGATGGTCTCCCTTTGTTCGTGGGCAGGACGTTTTGTGACGTCTTTTTGAAAGATTCGGAAAAGCCGCATAACAGCA
>CAILAO010000371.1 GCA_903832105.1 uncultured Pseudomonadota bacterium
CATTAAAATTAAGATTAACGCTTGCTCCAGACACCCCATTACTAAAAAGATTTCTCACCTTCCTGTATGACGTGATGTCTGCTCCCCGGAACCGATAAATGGCTTGTTTTTCGTCACCTACCAGGAACAGTCGCGGGCTTTTTGGCATTTTCTTCTGCCAATCGCCTGAATCTTTATCCGGATCGCTAATGGCTGTTATGATCTCAATCTGCTTTTCGTCCGTATCTTGAAATTCATCAACTATAATGTGCTTGAAACGCCTTGAAAGGTCCTTTCTGATTTGGGGGTGCTTTCGAAGAAGTCTCTGTGTGCGGATGATCAGATCATCAAAGTCTAGTTTGCCTGATTTTGCTATAAGTCTCTCGTAAAGCACAGCGGCTGCTTCAAGTTCAGTCATCAAGTGGTGAAGTGCGCTTTCGACACAAAAACAAGCTACATTATGCATTTTTTCCGAAATCTTACGCCTTTCCTGAGCGATTTCTTCCCACTCTTCGTCGCTGCACTTGAAATGGCTCTTACTTCCCGTCCCCTTACCAAGAAAACCTGTTTCTTTAATTTCCACAAAACGCTTGAAAAATTGGTTGGTATTTACAGGAAGCGGCAGAAGATCCTGAACAACCGTGTCAAGCTTGTCATCCTTTCCTTTCGAAATAGAAGCCACGTAATCTTTGAATTTTCCCGTCTCTTTGACGAGTTTTCCGTAATCCTCCATACAGACCGGGGACCAAAGAGGTGTATCTTTCCTTTTTATGGCATGTAAATAAAATTTTCCCACGAACGCTTTCAACGCATCCAAGTCTTTGCGTTCTATTTTAGAACATTCCGCAATTTCGTCTAAAAGCGGTACTTTCTTCTTTGAGGAAAAGTCATTCCAAAACTGCTCAAAGGCTTCTGTTCGCAAACGCATGGCGTCGGCCTCATCAATCTCCTCAAAGCACGGGTCAACTCCTGCTTCAACCGGATATAATCGAAGAATATATGAGCAAAAAGAGTGAATGGTTCCGATCTGAGCGAGTGGCATTTCGTCGATTGATTTTTTAAGGCAGGTTTTTTGGACATCGGATATCTTTTCTTCATTAAACGCAGTAGTTAGGTAGCTTCCGATGCGATCGAAAAGCTCATTAGACGCCTTTCGAGTAAAACTAATAGCAACGATTTCAGTAATGGTCGCCGCGCCATTTTCAACTAGGGCTGTGATTCTTTCGGCTATAAGCCTGGTTTTTCCAGCTCCAGCTCCGGCATCAACCATGATGTTTCGGTCAAAACTTGCGGAACTGCAAAGTTCCTCGCGAAGCTGATCATCGGTCTTTCTCGTCTTGTTCATATCCTTTTTCCTTCATTGAAACGCTTAAAGCATCTTTCTTTATTTGAAATATTATTGGAAACGGTTGTCATTTTTCATCTTTAAACTCGATCTTGCTGCAATAAGGGAAATATTCGGACAACAAGCTGCAAAACCGCAGTTATTTTTACACCAATTCGGTTTGGCACGACGAGGAAATACACTACTTTCCGCAAACTTCGAAAGCGGTAATAAGACACTCTCAACCTTAGCAAGAGCCGTAGTTCGTTCGGGGCTGCCGGGGCGTCCGAATGGCAAAGCATTTCCCACGGCAAATCGCGTTTCGGCGAGTGGGCTGTGAAGTTCAAACGATGTTACGACAAATTTACCACCGCTTCCCTCTTCCAGCGCCAAAGCATACAGGATAAGTTGGATGTAGTTTGAATAAAGAGGTTCCAAATCTTTCCATTTGTCTGTTTTGCCGGATTTATAGTCAATAATTCGCGCTTCCTTCACTTTGCCGGTTTGATTCGCTTTAACGTCAACTCTGTCAATCGTACCGTTCAAAAGATGGATCCTTCCTCCTATTGAGATAGATACCGGGCCTTTCATATGGATTCCCGCCGCGCCTTTTTTCCCGTATTTACACCCACCAAAGGGTAACTCACAATCAACAACCTCCCATCCTTGTTCTTCGAGCTTTTTTTTCTGGGCTTCCGCGTAGGCAAGAACATTTCTGAGTACGGTATCAGAGATTTTTTTGCGGATGGTCTCGGAAGGTGGTGGGGACTCAAGAGCAATTTTATCAATTGCAGCTTCAATACAAATTAAAACATCGTTTTCCGTTGGATCCTTCTTTAGCTCAGGATCAAAGATTAAGGCTAGAGCCTTATGATGCATGGTCCCATAATCTCTGACAGCAGGCCATTCCTCCTCAATAGCAACTTCTGGGAATTCCGTTGTTTTCAATTTCACCAACTTTTCCATATAAAACTGATACGGGCACCAAATAAATCCAGATAGCGACGATGCGGATGCCGTCAAAAGGCAATCTTTGACGGAGTCGTCATTGATCTCTCCTTCATATGGTCCAAAGGCCTTAAGGTCTTCAAGACTCGCCTCGGCCAGAATATGTTTATATCCGAAAGAGTGGGTCTTTGGATCTTCGGTCTTCGAAGCTCCCCGACTCCAGGGCTGGATCTCACCTTTACGAAACATTCCCGCCGGAACGCCGAGTTTGGAGACAATAGGTGCTTTCGGTAGAAGGCCTTTCTCGCCAAACGAAAATTTCGGGACCAGGATTGTCGCCTCTTCAACTTCCGCAATCCTTCGTTCGAGCATATCAAGACTCTGCAAGGCTCGGACCTTGCTAGGACGAATATCCTTAACTTTTAATTTAGTTGCGAGATCCCCCAACTCAAAATCTAAAAGAAACGGAAATTCCCGCACCGTGCGTGGAACAAACTCACTAGTAAATCCCACAAAAAAGCCATACTTTAGCGGCGTCGGTTGCATGCCGAGAGTTTCTATCCGCACGCCGTGATCAATCGAATCGCGTGGTGTATATGAGAGGTTTGAGAGATATTCTTTCCAAAACTCAATAGAATTCTCACGATTTGCTCGGAGATCATCAAATATGATCGTCTCGAAGAGGCATGAGGAAATAGCTGAAAAACCATCTTTTGATTGTTCGCCGATGAGAGAGGAAAGAAGAATATTTCTCATATCACCGAGCGATTTTGTTTTTTTGCTTTGCTCATCGAGTTTGTCGATGGTGTGAAGTCCATTAACCAAAGCTGACAAGACCGACTTCTCTTCGTCAATAGCCATTTTCGCCATTTTTTCTGCACGACCTAGTCCTTCTTTTATCTGGGCAAAGTAGCCAACTTTTGCGAGGGCTTTGAGAACCCGGTAGCGGCTAACCTTCGTTTTTTCTTTATCAGACAGGAACATCTCCGAGTTCTGTAGGATGTCCTTGACCAGTCCAAGACGGAATCCTTCAGAAAGACCTTGCAGGATCGAATCGATAAGCTGCCCTGCGGGACTGAGGCTGATGGGTCTTGCACATCGGAGATCAATTGGAATCCCGGCCTGTCTGGCGACGGTTAGAACTTGAGAAAGTTCATTTCTGTCCGCCAAAATAAGTGCGATTTCGTGTGGCAGTGTTTTTGTCTGCAATAGTTTTGTGATCAAGGCGAAGGCATCCGTAATCTCATTTTCGCGCGTTGCCACGCTGAATACCTGAACCTTTGAAAAATCTCTGATCATAGTCTCAGATGGGTTCCAGAAAGCAATTTTTTGGCCTGCTTGCTCGGCAAGTCTTTCGAGAAACAATCGCTCACAATGGCTAGGGTCGAAAATTCCTTCGAAAGAAATATTGAGCTTATTGGCAGGAAAGGTTTCAAGAGTCCTGGTCGCCTCCAAAAATAATGTTTCGCTTGAAACGAGTCCCAATTTCTTTCGAGCTTCTTCGAGTGACTTCCAGATATTTGCCAGGGTTTTCTTTTTCGCAAGAGCGAAACCTGGTGTTTTGGTACCTATTCTGGAGATCCAATCGTTCCAGTTTTTTAACGTCAGACCCGACTTTTCAAGAAACGAAATCGTTTCGGCGACTATCTTGGTAGTGCTTGGCATTTCAGCCGCTTCCGCTAATTCCATTTCAAAAAGCTCGGGCTTGCTGAGTATAATCCAACGGACAACTCCTCCGAGAGATGCTTCGTCTGTATGCAGACATAATCCGGCTCTTCCGATGGCGAGCGTTGCAATTTGCTCTGGTGTTAGGATGCGCTCGCCAATAATGAGGCTCTGCTTTCCAACCTTTCGCACATGAGCAAGCCAACTTGCCTCGCGGGAAGGAGTCACTATTGTCTTTTCTCGCAGAGAATATTCAACGTCTTTTTTCATGAGTAAGTCCTTAATTGAGGTGCCATGAATCTAGTTAGATAAAAATTATATCATAGCCAAAATAAAGTCGCTGTATCTTATTAAATTACTTGGTTTTTACACCAAAAGACACACCCGACAATCATCTTACAATGACGCTAGTTTGTATCTGAATAAAACGACAAAATTTGTCATCGTCGGTCTGGTTTTCTAATTTACGAAAGAGGTTTTATAAAAAAGATTCCAAAATTGCTTATAATAAAAGGCCCACCAAAACGGTCGCATATTTAATGGACTCCGTATCTACGATTTAGTGCTGCGTCCTCATAAAAGCTTGCTTACATATCAGACATGATACTCATCGGACCACTTCGTCACATCTGAGGTCGAAACGATATTCCTAATAAATACTGTTTGTTACACATTTTGACCTCTCCTGACACAAGGGGCTCCGAATAGCAGATTAGTTTTGGGCATAGATGCCTCTTGTTCACTTACCCATTGAGAAAGGAGGGCGTTATGAGGCGCAAACGAAAGATTCTTCCTTTGAAGCACTATGGTTTTATTCCAACGGATACTTGCAACAAGAATATCGCTATTTATAGGATGAAAGTGGGTAACATATGTTAACAAAACAACAACAATTTCTAAAAGAACGAATCGAAAGTCTCGAAAAAGAATTGAAAACCTTAAGAGATTCATGTCAGCACTATGTTGGTCGCCTGAAGGCAAAAACCGGAGAAATTACTCCCTACGCATGCTGTCTAATATGTGATGCGATGTACGGGACTTATTGTGAAGAGGCTCCGGATCACTTGTGTCATTACGATGTTAATGAGAATGGAAAGATTGAGCTTCCTGACGGACGAGAGATTGAACCCCCTGTTGGCTGGAAAAAGCTTAGAGATGAAAAAAGATGCTTTTACTGTCACGAAAAAGAAGAAGAAAAGGAATGTTTGGAATCAGAGGTTAAAGTTGTATTCAACTGATGATTAAATTACTGCAGAAGCTTTCGATACATACTTGTTATTGAGCCCTGCATAGTTAAAAGGACAAGGCACGACGAAGCGGGGCGCGCGGAGTTGGCAACGGAGGCCAATGAGCAAGACCCGCGAGGAAGTAACACAGTTATTTTAATTATGCAGGGCTCAATTGACAAAAATTGTCAAGGAAGATTCCGATAAAGATAGGGAAGAAGGCAGGTGCAGCATGGCTATCACAATTATTTCTTCGGTCCAGGCTTTTCACATGAATGCCTATCTTGAAAAATTTGTGACAGACGAGGAGCAAGAGGAGAGTTTCCCGAATGAGGTTAAAACGGCTCTTTTGGCGTGCAAAACCAACACAGAAGACAATTCCGTATCGGAACTTGCTCAGACTTTGCAGAAGCTTCTTGTCAGCCTTAAATGGAACGATGTTCTTTTTATTTTTAGGGGAAAAATCCCTCAAACCGCTGTGCTAAAAAATGAAAAAACCGAAAAGGCTGTGGCTTGCCTTAAGCGAATGGGCATTAAATCTCTCATTAATGGTGCCGTCAAGGTGTCAACAGACTCGATGGTAGAGGTTGTAGAAAACCTCTTATGGCTTGGAAAAAGAAATAAACACGCTATCTACTGCGGAGGAATCGGCAAGCCATATGTTTTAGGTATAAGCCGTCGCGGCCATATCGGATGTTTTTTTTACTCTTTCAGCGAAGCTGATGAGTTTTTGAAGAAAGCTGTCGAGATGGGCTTCAAGAGATAATATGAGATGAAATGAAAAGCACTAAAGTCTTGGCTGTAGAGGTCAGTAATCCTGTTTAAAAAATGTCTATTAAAGCTGAAAACGCACGACAATTTTTGTCCGTTTGATCCCCGATAATGCGTTTCACTTTCGAATGGATGGTTGCGTCAGTTGAGCGAATTAAAAAAGAAACAATTTCTTAAAGGAGTTGATCAAATGCTTTCTGATATGAAATATCTTAAGATTGAAGCCAATCTACTTTTTTTGCGATGCGTGCGTGCGAATATTGCTCCTATAAAAGAGCATTGCAAAACTGAGGTCTTTACCGGTCTTCTTTCTCTTTTTCAAGACGTTCACAAAAGTAAGGAAATCGAGTCTTCAATCGCAGAGGTCTTTCGGGACGAATCTTTCGGTATTAAGATCGATGAAGGCGACTGTATTGGCTCGATGCTTAAAAAAAGGCTTCATTCCCAAGGCAGGCTCGTTTCAAGCTTTCAGCTACGCAGTAGACTACTTAAAATGGTCGAGCTTAAAGATATCGATGAAATCGGCTCCAAAGAGGCTACGCAAAAAATTCTAGATTCCAGATTTCAAGCCATCACCACTAAACTCGTGGACGTCATCGAGCCAAAGCTGAAACGATTACGTTCCAAGCAAAAAACGAGAATTGAGAAGAGGCTTGATGAAGTTGCTGATGCTCTTAATCTGTCCGATGTCGAGAAAAAAGTACTGATGTTCGCTTATATTGATAAGTTCAAACCGGGCTGCTTTTCAATCATAAACTATGATGACATTCTTGACTCTGAGCATGTAAAGGAATACCTTCCCATGTTTCTTGATGTCAGCCAAAAGGAAATTGCCAAGATATGGAACATTAACGGCAAATTACGGCGATTAAAACTTATTGAAATTTCCTTTGGCTGTCACTTGTCGCTAGCTGACGAACTTTTCGAATACCTGTTGGGGTCATATCCGGGAAGCTTTGTTGGGAATCTTTTCAAACGAGACGCTCCTACAACCATGAAAATCGAGCAGTTCAATCTTTCGAAGGAAGAGAAAAAAATCCTGACAGGACTCTTGTCTCAAGAAAAGGGAAAATCGATCAATATCCTTTTTTATGGAGAACCCGGAACGGGCAAGTCCAGTCTTGCGAGCGCGCTTGCAAACGAGCTTAAACTTCAAGTTTTGAAGATCGAAAACCCCCGTGACGGAGATCAGAACGATCGCACCAGAAAGCTTCTTTGCGCGTGTGAATACGCCAAGCAACTCGATAATGCCGTGATCATGGTCGATGAAGCAGACCGCATCCTTTGCACGAGATGGTCTTGGTTTCACTTTGGTGACAAGAGCGACAAAGGCTGGTTTAACGATTTTCTGGAAGAATCAGGCTGCCGGATCATTTGGATTACAAACTCGCTATACGGCATCGAGGATTCCGCGAAGAGGCGTTTTTCCTTTGCGCGAAAATTTGACGCCTTTACAAAAAAGCAGCGTCTTTCCGTTTGGTCGAAACTGATCATGGCTGAACCGAAACTCGCCAGAGCGCTTACACCAAAAGACATCGAAGAAATGACCGCAAGATATGAGATTAATGCCGGTCATATTAAGAATGTCATTAAGCAAGTCAGTCCTCTTATCGATCAATCGGATTTGGAGCCGCGGTTGCTTCTCGAACAGTGCCTCAAAAGCTGTAAAACGCTGATTTCCGGAGAGTCCGATAAAAGCGAAACCTATCTCCCGTGCCAGGAACATTCTCTCGACGGTCTTAACACCGATGGCAATCTTCCTAAAATCATGGATACTCTTAATGAGTTTTCTGACTATTGGACGAGAGAACAGGAAAACATGTCGATAAAAAATATGAATATTCTACTCGCGGGTCCTCCTGGGACTGGGAAAACTGAATTCGCCAAGTATGTCGCCTCTGCACTTAAACGTGACTTGATTGTGAAGCGCGCGTCTGATCTTCTCAGCAAATGGGTCGGCGAGGCAGAGAAAAACATTGCCGAGGCGTTTCGCGAGGCTTCCCGAAACGAGGCAGTTCTATTTATCGACGAGGCGGATTCACTCCTCTGGAACCGGGAAAGTGCCGTGAGGTCCTGGGAAGTCACACAAACCAACGAGTTTCTCTGCCAGATGGAAAATCTTCGCGGCATCCTGATTTGCGCCACTAACCGAACGGAAACATTCGATTCGGCCGCGATCCGCCGGTTTAATCTTAAAGTGAATTTCGACTATCTTGGAGAAGACGGAAAGGTCGCTTTCTTCGAGCGATTTTTCCGAAGACTCCTGGGCGATCAGATGCTGTCAGAGATCGAGCTTAAGAAACTGAAGAAAATCCCGATGCTTGCTCCGGGTGACTACAAGATCGTGTGGCAAAAAAACGCGTTCCGTAAAGATATTCTGGTAGATAGGCTGCTCGAAGATCTCAGTGAGGAAAGCGAGATCAAGGCGCGTCGGGAAGGGCGACGGGTGGGGTTTTAGCATCCAGACTTCCGGTGAAAGCAAGGCGATACTGTAATTGAATACATGTTTTGCTTATGATATACTGTATTCAGTTACAGTATTAATCATAACTAATGGAAATAATGTGATTTTATGGACATTAATGACAGCCTAATTGAAGAATTCGCCACCTACAGCCTTGAGCAATTCCGTTCGATTGAATCCTTTAAAAAAGAGCGAGAGATACTTTCCGACAGGAGCTTTCTCAGGCAGAAGCATGCTGCAGTCATAGGGGAAAAGGGTATAGGAAAAACTGTCCTCATCAAACAATTCGCAAAACACCATTTTGCGGACAAAGATCTTAGAGAGAAAGCTATTTACATCAGCATCGATCACACGCCGTTTGCCGGATATTCAATGTTCGAAATCGCAAAGTCTCTGAAAAGGCGGGGTTATGAGCTAGTTATCTTCGACGAAGTTCACAAGCGTGAGGACTGGCAAACAGATATTAAAACTATTATCGACTCGCTGGACATTAAGCTCATTATTTCTGGAAGTTCAATTATCGACCTAAAAAAGAACCTGGGCGGTCTTGCAAGAAGGATGATCAGCCATGAACTCCGAGG
>CAILAO010000372.1 GCA_903832105.1 uncultured Pseudomonadota bacterium
CGCCTGCGAATCCACAGAGAATTTATGAATATTTTCACGAACAACATAAGGTTATTGAAGAAAAAGAAAAAGGACTAAAGGATATTCATTAAGCTTACATGAGAGATGGTGTCAAGAGGTGTCCTAAAATAGTACAATGGAAAAGCTAATAAAACTTTCTATCAAACAAAAAGAGAGGTCTTCCATGAAACGTCGTCTTTTCTTTGGTTCAACACTCGTTTTGGTAATGATTTTCGTTGGTATTGCCGTTAGCTGTAAAATGCGCACTGACGCTAACCAGTCACAAACAGAAGGGGCCAAGGTTTTTTGGCAAAAAGAAGATCTCAAAATCGTTGACACACTCCTTGACGATAAATGGAAAGTGAGCGAGCTTCTTAAAGATCGTCTTGTCACTGAAATCAATTCCGCTGCCTCGCTGCTTAATTTGAGATTTGTTGAAATCGCTGGCCCAGACCCTCTCGCTCAACTTAAACTTAAAGAACTTAAAATTATCGAAAACAGCCGTTGGGCGATTGGAGCTAAAGGTGACCTCAAACTTGTCTTGGGACAAGGTCAAAGTGAGGCTGCTGGAGATCCAAACAAGTCGGCTGGCAACGGCCTTTCGGCAGACATTAACTACGATGGTACTCGTGCAAATTATAACGTTCGTTACACGTTTTATGATAGCGCTGCGGGACCAAATGAAATCGACTCATTTGAACTCGAACCCATCGACATGTGGCGCATAGGTGTTGGATCTGGTGCAAGTGCTAGTATTGATATCGGAAGCCTTATCGGTGATCTGTCCAGACTTCCTAAACCCCTCATGAGAACCCTCGCAGCCTTCCTAGGTACTATTTCCCTAAATGGTAGCGTCCGAAGCGATTCTCTGAAGGACACATCCCCCAGCCTTTATCCTTTCAAGCAAAAAGTCGGCACTAGAACGATTTATCCCGTTACGGTCGATATTGCGAAAAAATTCGCCTCAACCATTTGCGAAAGGGTTATCGAACGGCGAGGTGGGTTAAAATCAGAAGAAGACGCCTGCCGCGCTTCTCCAAACTTCGTGATTGAGGATGGACGTAGTTGCCTTTGCAGCTTTAAAATTCGCCTCCCCGATGAACCAGACTTCGAAAACATCGCGCAAAAATATCGCATGATGAAAGTCGAAACATGCAACACATTGAACAACAAAGCCCTCGTCATTTATGCACATGCTCCAAAAGACTTTTATCTGAAGGGTGACAAACTGAATGTTTATAAGTTTTCCGATAGTGATAGCCGTTGGTATCTTGAAAGGAAATCGTCTCTATTCGCTAAAAAGGTTGTTCAAGCGACCGTCACCGAACCCAACATTACGTCTAGCGATGCCCAAACACTTTGCGGATCGAACGTTATGACCGATATGAGCTGCATGGAGCTTTCAGTTGATCCAGGAAGTTATGGTTCTTGTGACGCACTTACCGGCTACGGAGTGTCTCCGCTAAAAGACGATATGCTGGCACACGTTGGTCAGTAATACATAAGTAGCTAAAGGGCGTGTTGAAAAAGTGCCAGATGCAAGGCACGAGGAAGTCGAGCACTCGCAGTTTACTAGAGGTAAACGAGGAGCGGAGACGACGAGTAACGCCGCAGATGGTGCTTTTTCAACACGCCCTAAAGTTTTCTAAAAAGGGAATCCTGAGTCTTCACTCCGATTCCCTTTTTCTTTCTTTACATCGTCACCGACGCGAGGATCGTAAGCAAGTGAATGAACCGCGAGAGGTGCAACTCTAATAGCTTCAGGCTTGACAGGGCAGGCAGATTGACAGGCACCACACCCGATACAATACTGGTTTTGAAGAACTGGGATACGAACCCCTGATTTTTCTATCATTTCTATGGCCCCTGTGGGACAAATTTCCCCACAAGCACCACAATCACGATGCTCCGCAAATGGAATACATAGATAGGGCCTGAGATCTGCTTGCCCAATCTTGGTGAGTTTTTTTTCTTCAAGCGACTGGGCGGCGATTGCACCCGTAGGGCATATCTTTTGACATTCTGTGCATTCATAAGAGCAATAAGCTTTTGCGTAATTCATGTGGGGCTTCGAAGCATCAGGAAAAGTAACTCTTGTAGAAAGAGGCCTCAATACCTTTGTCGGGCATACACCAATACAGAGATTACACGAGACACATTTTGTTAAAAATTGACGCACAGATCCTGCTCCAGGAGGCGCGATGATTTGAGTCTCCACCGTGGCAATGTTCGAAAATTTCTTCGAAAATCCAGCCAAAACCACACCGAGAGATATCGCAAAACCCTGTCGCAGAAATCGTCTGCGACCAGCGCCATGCCCAACTTTATCGACTCTTTTTCTTCCAAACGGACGTCTAATTGATATTTCGAACGACTTTACAGGACAATCAAAAACACACTCAAAACACATCACGCAATGATCATGCAGGATGACGCCAGCTTGATCGATACATAAAGATGGACATGACACAGCGCACTTTTTACAGTTGGCACATGGAGTCTTACTGGGAGTAACTTTCAGGATTGATTTCCTCTGAAATACTGAAAACAGCGATCCAGACGGGCAAAGCGTATGGCAAAAAAAACGCGGCCAAAATATCGGAAATAAAATGATAACAAAACCAAAGAGAATCGCGTAGGCTGTCAAGAAACCATCTTCACGACTCGCAGTGAATAGTCCGATGAATCTTGAAAAATTCGTAAAATGATCGACGTACCCATAGGACGAACTTTTTATCGCTATCGCCACCCCGCAGAAAACAAGGACTCCTAACCGTAAACCTGAGAAAAGAGGAACCCTTCTCCCCTTAATTTTAAGGACTCTTCCAACGTAAAAGCCAAGATCCTGAAGGAAACCTGCGGGACAAAAGAAAGAACAGTAAACACGGCCCATCACAAGAGGTAATACAAGCACCAAAAGTGTTATCAAGAACCATGATGGGACTAGCAGCCAAGCAACCGAAGAAACCGTTGTAAAAATCTGTGCTGCGTATATGGCAGAAACGAGCGATGGATTAGACACAAAATTTGATAAAAGCGAGATGATAAGAGAAAAGAAAGCAAGTTGAATGGCCGATCTTATGAGTCTAAGCTTGATTTTCAAGGCCTAATCACCCACTTCACGAAAGCTTAAAGACTGATTCGCTTGATCTCACTTCGCCCAAGATCCATCGATCCATGACCGAAATCACGCGCTAGCTTTAGATACTGAAGCTCGTCGGGGTTTTGCCCGATGATTTTCGCAGCAGCCGTATCAATAAGAACCATGTCTTTAGAAATTAATAACATTTTTTTTAACTCAAGATCACCTTTTGAGACTCCTCTGGGTCCTCGCCTCATCATGACCTTATATGCATCAACCACGTTAAGATCCGGTTTACGAACAAACGGGAACTCCGCGATGGTTTCATGTAAACCGTTTTTATGCCAAAACATGCGATCAAAAACGACGCCCATAAGGTTTTTAAGCGCAGCCGTCATGTTCGTCGAACCATGGTTTTTCAACACTGGGACATTAATCACAACATCACTGTCAAGGTAGAGTTTATGCACCTTAACAGTCTTTAGAACCTTAGCTCTATCAATCTTGACCTCGCGAAAATCACTCTCTTCATGCCCTACAAACATGATTCCCTTTTGCGCTTCAATGGCGGTTTCGATTCCGCTATTTTTGTAGCAGTCTTCAACCCGATTAACAGGATAATCAAACACGTAGACTTTTATAGCTCCAACCTCATATGCCATTTTTACAATCCGGGCCACGAGATCGGGACTTGTGTTACCGCCTTCATCAGCGGTTTTATCCCAACCGATATTCGGCTTAATCAAGACTGTTTGCCCTTTTTTAATAAATCGATCGAGCCCGCCGTATGCCTTTATTCCAACCTCAAACATCTGCGCAGGGGTCCCGCCTTTAACCGCGACAAGATCGGGCCAAGCCGTCTTTGATGCGTTCGACTTTTCTTCGGCGTGAGCTGGGTTAGTCGCAAAAATAATCAGCAGAAAAAAAAAGATCTTGGGGAGTTTATTCATGAAGTCACCTTCATCATCCAAAGTTCATTAGGACTAATAGATTCTGGTGGAAAAGTATATTTCAGCGGAATCTATCTCACACAGCGAAGGAATCTCGACGCGATATATTAAAACCACGATATCCCGAGGCTGCCGTCGCAGCCTCGGGATACGATTTCAGCAAAATCTATTTAAATGCCTTGAATATCTCAATCATCAGATCCCAGATTTTCTCAATATCAGACACTTTCACGCGTTCATCGGGAGAATGGGGATTCTTTATCGTTGGACCAAAGGAAATCATATCCATTCCATGGTACTTAGCTCCGATAATGCCACACTCCAATCCAGCGTGAATGACTTCGACGACAGGGTCTTTGCCAAACCTTTTTTTATAGATTTCTTTGCAAGTTTTGAGGAGTGACGACTTCCAGTTAGCCTCCCATGGTGGGTAACCAGCGCTGTTTTTGACGGTGCCACCCGCTAGTTTTGCAACACTTACGATCCTGGATGAAATCTCCTCGATCCTTGACATCAAGGAACTTCTTTGACTCGTTTGGATTTCCAAGGAGTCACCGGAGATTTTAACTGTAGCCACGTTGTTGGATGTTTCAACGAGCCCCTCAATCGCGGTCGACATCGTGTAGACGCCATGCGGCAATGCTTGCAACGTATTAATAACCAATTTCGTCGATTCATCTGATAGGACTTGCCTGCCATCATCTTTCGGGGCTTTCTCAATAGAAATGAAAAGCTCTGAATCGTTAACCGCGTATTCGTTTTTAATCGTGTTTTCCAGTTCAAGGACAACTTTCGTAGCCTCTGACCAGCGCGACTCACCCATTAAAATAACCGCTTCCGCACTACGAGGAATAACGTTATGCGCTGATCCTCCCTTTAGATCAGAAACTTTAACTCCGATTTTTTCATCCAGTTTTGCCAAAGCGCGAGTCAATATTTTTATGGCGTTGCCACGTCCAAGTTTAATATCAACGCCTGAATGTCCCCCTTTGAGAGATCCAACCTTAAGCATCACGGGAAGACATCCACCGCAAGGCTTTTGACGGTTGATCGGAATCGATATTGTCGAGGTGAGACCGCCAGCACAACCCACGGTAAAAACACCTTCATCTTCAGAATCCAAATTGAGAAGAATTTTTCCCTCGATAAAACCCGGCTCAAGATTATTCGCACCGGTCAAGCCCGTTTCCTCGGCAACTGTGAAAAGAAGTTCCAGAGGGGGGCGACTCACGTTTTTATCCAGGGCAAAAGCCATCGCTAAGGCGAGTGCGATCCCATTATCCGCACCGAGCGTCGTGCGATCAGCTTTGAGCCAATCACCGTCATAGACGAAACGAATCGGATCCGTCGAAAAATCATGCTTCGACTCAGGCGTCTTCTCGCAAACCATATCCATATGTCCCTGAAGGACGATCACGGGAGATTTCTCAAACCCCTTCGAACCAGGAACCTTGATCACAATATTACCCGTTTTGTCTTCGTTTGCAGTGAATGAATGCTCCTTCGCCCAACTTAAAAGCCAATCCCTCATTTTTTCTTCATGATCCGAAGGTCTCGGAACAGCCGAAAGTTTTTCAAACCAACTCAGGACCTCTTTTGTATTCTTTGGTAACGTCATAGCTCCCCCTCGTGTTACGGTCAAACGTCAGTTAGTAATGACCGTAATCTATCACAAGAAACGCGTTATTACCTTAATATTCATGCCGTTACTTTTTAGCGGTAGGTTTTTTTGCTTTATCGACCTCGCTGACTTCCTCTTGTTCTGCATCTTTCCTCTGCACTTCATAATGTTTGGATCGATCCCGCCGATAAACGAGGGCCTCATCCCGTTTCATGGTTTTCCTAAACTTGAAGCCGGGTAAGGATTGGACGAGTTGAACACTTCGAGGGTCTTTTTCGGTAGGGTCATTAAATACCAAATAACAACACATGGTCCCTTTTTTGGCTTCCATAACTGCCACCACCTTGCGGTTTTCGTCATCCGAAAGTTCCTTCACTTCACCTTCGGTTTCGCCCACTTTCTGGTATTGATCCCAAGCAGAATTTCCTCCCCCCTCAGGTGGTGGCTTCGATGCCACACTCTTAGATGAATCGTCACTATCGGCAAATTTCAAAACTGCTGTCCTCCCCGTTCTGATAGCATCTTCTAACCGATACTTTAAAGACGCTGCACGCTCTTTAATACTGGCCGAAGGATGTCCTAAGGCTTTTTCAAGTTCCTTCACAGCTTCACTAAAATTTCGATCCCTTGAATAAGCGAGCGCTAAGTTAAAATGAACGACAGACTTTATTTCCTTTTGATTTTCGGGAAGCGCTTCTAGGGCACGTATGTAATGCTCTATCCCTTGACTAATTTCGCCGCAACGCGTGAACGAAATTGCCCGGTTGTTCATAAAAGCGACAATATTATCGAGTGACTGTAACTCTTGCATGAGGAGCCTAGCCTTCTCCGTGCTGCCAAGCGTCATCTCAACCTTGGCCTCCGTCTCCTTAACAAGTTTGCTATCTTGATCAAGGTTTTTCGCGCGAGTCATAGCCTCTTCGGCGCCCTCTTTATGACCTGCTTCCGTCTCGACCTCGGCGATCTGGCAGAGCCGTTCTATGTTAAGAGGAGTCATGCTTTGAGCCTTTTTAAAGCACTTTAATGCTGGTTCGAACTTTCGAAGCTTCATGAGTGTCTTGCCAAGAAGGTTGAGAACAAACACTGTTTCCTGCATGCGAAGCGACGTGACAGCGAAGTCTCTCGCCCTTTCATACTCTTTGTTATAATAAGCAAACTCACCCTCGATAAACACCCGGCGAGCTTCAGCGACTGCAGGATCTGCAAAAAATTGCTGCTTAAGGGACTCTGCTTCTTCCATCGATCCCATCGCAAGGCAGCTTAAGAGCTTTCTCTCGATTGTTTGAGCTTCTGTTGGAAGTCGGTCCTGTTGGAGCGTCCCAACAATCTCCGAAATAAAAAACTGCTGATCGAATGGTTTAGAAATAACATTCGCCACACCCATTTCGCGAACAAGATCCAGATCATCTTTTTTGACGAGGGAACTTAATACGATCACTGGAACACTCTGAAAACCATGCTGCCGTATTCTTTGGACTAAAAACGGTCCCGTAAGCTTCGGAATTTTCCACTCTTGAATAATCAAACTTGGTTCCGGATTCGATTTTATATGTTCCCAGGCCGATTCGCCGTCCAAAAAAGATTGGATATTCGAGACATTCAATTTTTTTAAAATATCCTCAACAGCGCGGAGGACTGTCTCGTCAGAATCGACAAGGACACATGAAGAAATGCCGAGCGTGTTGATTTTGACATCTTTCGAAAGTTCCTTAAGACCTTTTTCACCAAAATATTTCTTTGAAAGGCCATCAATCTCCTCTGACAAAGAAGGATCCAAGAGATTCGCCTGATAAAGCAAATTTGCTGCTGCTTCGTTATTGCCAGAATAGTACTGTGCCGTCCCTAGGTGCATGAGAAGTTTGCCATTGCCAGGAAAAAGCGACGTCAGACTCTTTTCGAGCGCAAGCAATGAACGGGGAATACTCTGCTTTTGCAGAAATTCACGTAAATAATCTGCCGCGGTCAGGCACAAATTCCATTTATTGGCTTCCATCTTTTGGAGCAACGTCTTGAGCGTTTCCCGCAAAGATTCCTTACTGAAAGGCTTTGCATGCCATGAAACAAGTCCAAGCTCAAAGGCAGATCTAAGACAAAAGACCTCTTCTTGTTCGATGAGAAGCGACATACGTGTTCCCTGCAAAGCCGGAACCAAAGTAAAAATCTGAAGGAGTTGCAACGCGTTGACTGAGTACCTAGCAAAAAGTGACGTAATCACCCAGTCGATGGGTTCAACTTCAAGCACACCAATGGCGTCTTGCAACGAGTCAACCCCCCTGCAGTTATTAAACCCTAAATTACGAAGCTCCTCACTCAAAAGAGCGCGGGTAGCTGCTGCTGGCTCAACGACGAGAATCCTTGCAGATTTATCTTCAAAAAACTGAGTCATAGCATTTAGTTCCCTCACGTTGCATTACGCTAATGATACTTGGTCAAAAACAGGTTGGGAATAGTTTTATAAAAAACGGCCAGTTAAAATGACGATGGGAACATCTTTATGATCGGGAATCACAAGCGTGTCTTCTCGTTCAATGGCTATGAGTCTTGAAAGGCTTTCTCTGTCATAGTGTCCGCGATCTCCAAGAATGAAAACTTGGCAGCCACGAAGTTTCGCCTCTTTATAAAGGCTTTGATCTCGAAACGAGTAGTAAGAGGGTCTGTCGACGTCTAAATCAAGAACACGAGGTTCCCCCGGCCAATTGAAGGCCAGCTGCGCGGTCCAAAACCATCTCAAAGAGGCGATCACAGGCGTTCCCTGGCAAACTGAGTAAGACGAATAGAATGAATCCACCCTATGCTCCGCACCACTGGCTGCGAATGCTTGAATGGCAATGGGATGCCGTTTCGCAGCCTCAATCAAAGAGGGCCACATCGTATATTCACCAATCGGGCCTGGCCTTCCGTGAAAAGACTCAATCAAAATGTTCCTAAGAGGCTTAATAGAAGCTGTAAAGGCTAAACCGAATGTCAAAAGAAAAGCGAAAAGAGTATTTGCCTTCCACAGGTAACCAGATGGGGCGATCCAAATAGCGAGCGACGGGACAAGAAGCCAAAAAGCAGGCATGGCCCAGTGGGGCAAGGTTTGCTTAAAAAACGAGATCATCAAGAGAATGATGAAGAGCGGCAAAAACCCACAAACAGGAATCACATGTAACACATTTAATTTAATAGGATTTTTAATATTTTTAAACACGTTCGCTACAAACGCAAAACACCCAATAAAGACCACAGGAGTCAGCATGACAAATTGGCCAAAAAGAGTTCTAAGCGCCGCAGCAAAATCAAGTTCAAGCCCCCCAAAGCCGTGATCACCTTGAAACCTGAAGGAAATAAATGCGTTCGTCCAATTCCACCACCAGACGGGAAATGTCGCGACAGCAGCCGCAAAAACCATTGCAAGATAGCTCCAAAAATCCTTTTTAAAAGAGGTTCGTCTCACATACAAAAGGCCCACAAACAGCCCACCGCCCAAAGGAACTGCGTGATACTTAAAGAGTCCCGCGAATCCAAGCACCAGCCCCGCATAAACGCCGTCTAAAAGAGATAAGCTGGACTCACGCTTGCCAAACCCAAGAAAGAGCCATAACCCCCATGACAGGAAAAAGAATAGCCCCGCATCAGGAAGCAGAAAAAAGCCGCCCAAGCTGAACACCGGAACGACCTGTGTCAAGAAGAGCAGAACGAGTTGATCATGCGTGCTTACATGACGCGATTTTAATACCGTTAGACAGTTCATCAAAAAAAGAGTCGCGCCAAAGTGCAAAATC
>CAILAO010000373.1 GCA_903832105.1 uncultured Pseudomonadota bacterium
CATTCAAACTCAGCTCAATGGGCAAGTCGTCGGGCCAGCTTCGGCAACCGATAATGCCATTGCTCGATTTGATGGCACTACTGGGAAATTGGTGCAAAATTCGGGTGTGGTTATTGATGATTCCGGTAATGTCGGCATTGGCACAGCAAATCCAGGAGCGAAGCTAGATGTGGCTGGAAGTTTTAACCAGGGAGCAGCTTTAACTGACAGCATAGCCCTGAAAGGAACTTGGGACCAAAGCTTGAGTAATCTGATAGTGAATAGTAGCGCAGAAGCGTGGAGTAGCGGAACGAGCGTTCCACCAGATGGTTGGGCAAATAGGTCGCCAGCTCCGTCAACAAGCAGAAGCACAGATGCAAAATTTGGTAGCTACGCTGTAAAAGTAGATTCAAACGCAAATGCTGGTACATCAATTTTTCAGAACATTCCAAATTATTCAGATTATAAGGGCAAAACAGTAACTTTCGATGTTTGGGTAAAAGACGGGGGATCTACCTCAGATCGTCACTATATCCAAATCTCTGATGGTGTTGGAAGTTCAAGTACCGTCTCGTATTTTCCCGGGAGCACCTATACAAGAATTAGTCTTTCACACGCCGTGTCCTCTTCGGCGACGCAACTAGCAATAGATTTATTTGGTGGCTATCCCGCTCATGCCGGAGGTGCCGCAATCTACGATGGTATGCAACTTTATGTAGGCACTGCTATACCCTACTTTGATGCTAAATCGATTTCCGATACTGGTAATCAGTCGATATTGGGCAGCGTCGGCATCGGGACGGCCAATCCCACTTCCGTTTTACACGTCGCAGGTCCGATTGCAACAGCAATCACAGCAACACCAAAAAATGTCAATTACTCAGTATCGGCCACAGATTCCGTTATTACCGCAGATGCTTCTGGTGGCTCTTTTACGATTACTCTGCCCAGTGCAGCGGGAATTGCAGGAAGACAATATATAGTCAAGAAAATTGATAGTTCTGCCAACGCCGTTTATGTTGCTCCCGCGACAGCACAAACCATCGATGGAGCTACTCCAGCTAATCCTCTGCAACTGAGGTCTAAATGGCAATTTATTTCAGTTGTAAGTGATGGTGCTACTTGGAACGTTATTGGGACCAATGAATCCCCTGTTTTAGGCTCCCTTTGGCTTGCGAATCTCGAAGGAACATCCAGTACGAGTTACGTGGATTTGGCAACGCCTGATTCCGTGACGTTCACTATACCTATAGCGTCAAACGTCATAGTGAACTATTCCGCAGCCGCTTCAAAGCCCTCCGCGCAGGGAACATGTGTGAGCATAATCAATGTTGATGGCTCTGATGATACAAATGGTATTGCATCCACATCTTTACCAGCTGCGTTTGCGGGTGCACAAGTGCTTGGCTATAAAACGAGTCTAACAGCCGGCACGCATACAATAAAAATCAGGCACAGCGTTGATACTGGCGCATGTAACTGGCAGAGTCGTCTGTTGACGATAACAAAAGGTTGAACATGAAAGTTAGTCACGCGCACCGATACCAAACTTTAAGCAACTATTTAAAAATGTTTAGGAGGAGTAACACGCCATGTTTATATACTCCGATGCCAGTTTCTCAAAGAAACATGCGATGGGTATCGCGGGTTATCTTATCTTTAAAACAATCAAAGATCATGAGGCGAGTGCTTTTTCTTCAGCCATCATAAGTCTCTTTAAGATTGAGGAACAAAACAATATCAGACTCGAAATGGTCAGTGCCATTTCGGCCCTGGAAACTGCAAGAAATGATGCTAGGAAAGATGTCATTACCCAACTGTTCACTGACTGCGAAACGATTGTGAATCTTTCAAAGAGACGTGAAAGACTGGAATCCTCCGACTACATGAGTGCTCGTCAAAATAAAGTTTTAAACAATGCCGATTTATACAAGCTGTTCTTTGCTCTATGCGACGAAGTTAGTCCAAAGATCACTTGGGTAAAAGGGCACTCAAGAAAAAATGATCAAAGCCATATTCAAAAGAACTTCAGCCACCTTGATCAGCTTGTAAGGAGAGAGCTGAGGGGGTACTAAGCTGCGATCACGAAAGATCGAAAATCAAAGAGTAGAAGCCAAACTCGGTGTTAATATCATTAGTCAAATGACTCAACTTAAAATGCCGAAATCGTACAAAGTATAGAAACCAGACAGCTTTAGAAACATTGTTAGACCAACATTTGATTTATGCAACAACGCCGAAAAACATTATAAAGCCATGAGAATACGGAAGATATTTGGTTCCTGCTGAGTGATTCTCTTTTTCTTCCTTGTGAAATACAAAACATGGATAACGTTTCTGATCGGGCAAATAGATGATACGATTGATCAACATGTCTAGTATTATCTAAATGAAAAGCTGTCAGTGCATCTTGTGGATACATCACGAAAGCCTTTTTGTGCGGGAAAGATGCAATAAATATGGCTTGCATTCGCTGGTTGAGAGGCTTACAATTTTCGAATCAAATAAAACTTAAGGAGGAACTATGGATAATTTTACAAAAAAAAGAAACACAGGTAACACGACTCAAACAACGACCACCAACGAAACATGTTGCTGTAATGACACCGATACTCGGAAGATTTCAGAAACAGCATATTTTCTGGCGGAAAAAAATGGCTTCCAAGGAAATCAAGTAGATTATTGGTTAGAAGCTGAAAAACAGATTAAAAACCATACCACCAACAATGGTACGGGCAACGTACTCAGAAAACGCTAGTGTTTTCTGGACCGGTGTAACGTAAGAAAAGAAGCACCTATCAAAAGCCACTGAGCTGGCACGCTTTGATCCAGTTTGCGTTGTTTGCGGTGTAGAAGACGTAGTTCGACGCGCCAATCGAGGCTCGCTTGATGGAGTTGAGGGAGTACCCGCTGATTGTTTTGTTGAGAACACTTGTTGGGGTAGTCGGAGTTGATAGATCGTAAATAGCCCAACCGGTTGATGACGGTGAAAATAGAAAACCATTGTCGAGAATCGGATCAGCATTTGAACTGCCTGCTCCACTTATCGTGCTTGGAGCAGGGATACTTTCCTTGTTGGAAAGATTGAAAACAGCGAGTTTGCTGGTATTGGACCACATCATATAGAGTATATTCTCAGAGTAGGCGACTCCTCTTCCCCCCCATGAGCTGGTATCGACCAAGTAGGTTCCTTTCGGAGTCAGTGTCTTCGCCGATTTGTTGTGTTCGTAGACACGAAGTCCAGCCGCAGAGGAACTGCCCCCATCACCAAGATAAACATAAGTTGTTGTGGCGTCTTTGATCCAACAAGTCACCCCATAGGGATATTTTGATCCGCTGATGACGGATTCTATCAAATCGACTGGATTATCCGGTTCGGTGATGTCATATACAGCGACGCCACGAGACTGCAACGCCATGTATAGATAGTTGCCACAAATATCGATGTCCATGGTACCACCCGGAAGCGCGGCTTTCCTGACCGCTGCTGGACTTGCTTTGTTGGAAATGTCGATCACAGGGACCCCATTGCATCCTCCGCCGTAAATATAGGCGTAGTTTGGATTAGGTGAAAGCGCAACACCACCCGCATACCAGCACCCTGTTCCACTTTCTAGAGCCAAAGATCCGGTTTCGGATGGAGATGTTGGGTCGGAAACATCGTATACCTTGAACGTCCCGTAACTATCGCCTAGCTCGAAAAAAAGGTAATTTCCGGACACATCGAAATACCTAGTATAAGAATCACCTGTAATAGTTGATTTGTCCGTGCAAGACAAGGAATTGGTAGGTGTCGCACTTTGAGTCACGCCATCCAGAGAGCGATTACCAACTGCGTCAACGGCATGGACTGTGAATTGATAATTTGTGCCGTTTGTAAGCCCTGTCCATTGATAACTTGTCGTGGGCCAGGTCACAGTTCGCTCTCCTGTTCCTCCAGAGGATATTTCTATATCAAAACTGACAACATCTGTGCCTGTGTGAGACCATGACAAGGTCACTTTTCCTAGTCCTGGTGTTGCGGTAAGACCGCTGACGTCGCTTGGTTTGACCGAATCGATCAACCAACCATAATTCGCGGCAGATGGACTTTCATTTCCCGCGACATCCCGAACTTTAACGTAGAATGTATGTGTTCCCTCAGCAAGGGACGAAAGGATCATGGGTGAAGTACAAGGAGCAAAATTTTCTTCATCAAGCGCACATAGAAAAACGCCGTCAACTTCCGACGAGGAAAAACTAAATGTTGCAGAATTTGATGTCGACACACTGGCAGGTTTTGAGTCGATTATTGCAGCAGGACTCACCGTATCGATCACCCAGGAGTACGTTTCCGGAGTTTCGTCAGCGCTTCCTGCCGCATCCACTGCCTTAACCTGAAATGTGTGCGGTCCATCAGTAACGTCAGAGACCAGGTAAGGGGAAGTGCAAGGCGCAAAAGGCGCTAAATCGAGATTACACAAAAATGTGGCATTTTCATCATTGCAAGAAAACGTAAATGACGCTGTGTTTTGGGAGCTTATCGGAGATGGTTTGGAGTCAAGTGTGGTTTCTATGGAAGCGCTATCTGCAACACCTGAATCTTTTTCAATTTCTGAAACCTGTTTAAAGTCCGCCGCATAGTTTGCGAATTCGGAATCACCTTCTTCCATGGGAACTTCCCGGTACGTTTTAATTTTCGACCCGGAGTTTTGAAATATCACAAACTTGCCGAAGTATTTGATTTGGAAGTAGGCGCGCTGTCCGACAATTTGGATTTTGTCCGCCGGGATCATGGCCAAATAGAATTTATTTTCCGAAGATTTGAAAAAATTCGCGGCAACAAAATATGAGTTTTCTTGTAACTGCAGTGTCCCAGAATTCCCGATGTCCAATGCCAGAGTTCCCGGATTAGAAAGATCACTTGAAGGGCTGGCCCAAACTGCAAGAGGTCTTGTTATTTGCTTTGATGTTGCTACGTCGATGTCTAAACTGTTCAAGTCGGAAGCAGAGAGTGTTTCACCCTCTCTTATCATAATTGTCGCATCTAAACTTAAGGCACCTACAGGTAATGCCAATGAAGCATTTTCCATCTCAGAACTCTTGGTGTTAATAATTTGCGTTGTATCCGCTTTGGATGACAATTTAGCTGTAAAAACTCCGCTTTTCTCGGTGGTTGCCACAGCAGTGCCATCAGCAAAAGCCGCGTCATAGTTTTCTTCAGTGCCAGTCGATTGCGTTGTTGAAGTGTTGTTCTCACCCTCTTTTGCCGAGTTGGAGACGTTCACGTTGCATGCGGAGATAGATAAAATAGCTAAAAACGAAAATACTTTTTCCATATGGATCTCTTTCCTAGCGGACTATTTTGTAAAAAAACGCCATCAACTTATCGGCAGGTCAAATAAAAAGTTGACTAGCGCGATCAATGGAAAAAAGTAGTACTCTGTTTTTCTTGAGAAAAAAACAGCGTACGTCTGGTTTTCTTTTTCTTCAGGGAACTCTTTGGTTTTATTTAAGATCGCGCATAAAAACGATTGATAGCAAGGTGATAGCGACTTTATAATGAAAGTGCTTTCTTCAGCGATTCCTCGAGGAAAACGCCCCCTCCAATTGTGACATGTTTAATAACTCCCATGCGATCGATAACAACCAAAGTGGGGAAAGCTGTAATGTGATATTGAACGGACGTATCTTTATCTTTACTGGAAAGCACCGCATGGTGAGGCTTTCGGTCACCAAAAAAAGACTTTAACGTAGATTCGTCTTCGTCTGAAATAGCTAAAACGGTAATTTCAGGATACTTTGCCGCGAAACTGTCGAGCACAGGTAAGGCAGCGCGGCAGGCGGGGCACCAGGTACCCCAAAATTTAAGAATGACAACTTTTCCTCGCAAGTCTTGCAGTTTTCCAGATACCGGACCGAAGATCACTGGCAACGTAAAATCAGGCGCTTTTTGATTGAGAAGGAATTTTTGAAGAAGTTCTGTCACTTCTGGTTTTAACACCAACTGAAGCATGACAGACTTTTTGACGTTGTTTCTCAAAAAATCAACTTTCACCGTATAACCAATACCAAAAGACGAAACACGATCAATAAGTTCCAGGGGAGTTTTTACAGAAAGATCATTGACGGAGAGAATTTCGTCTCCCTTTAAAAGACCGGCTTTTTCGGCTGGTGTTCCAATAATCGTGTTTTCGACAAGAACTCCGGTCTTACCTTGGGCAATAGCAACCCCCATCCAAGGTTTTGCAGATTCAACCCTCAGTTGAGCGTGAAGGGCAATACCCCAAAGTAAAAAAACAGAAAACAAGAGGGCGCAATATTTCATGTACGAAACTCCCAAAGGTAAACAAAACATGCAATAAAATCGGCGCAGGACGCCTATGACATCATACTATATGTGTGTAATAATATCAGTCATCTCATCGTTAGACCACTTGTATCTCTACCTATTCCCTTCGCGGTCCACCGTTCCACACATCATGGTAGACACCCCAAGAAGCGACTTCTTCTTCAGTTGGCGGTAAGAGGGTCAGATACCCTCCATCGGCCGCCATCACGCCCTGCATAAATGCGAGAGTTCCTTTTACCGTGCGCTCCATGAAAAAAGCGAGTGAGCTTTCAGACGGGATTTTTTCATTCGTGATTTCGAAAGTATAAGAGAAAGTTCGGTGTTTCATGTAGGCATAATCGCTGTGTTCGCCTTCAGCGGGGTAAAGCGCGACCGACATAAAATACTGGGAGAATCCCATTGCGTCGGCTGCCATTTTGGCGATGGTACGCATTTTGTCGTCGTCAGGGGTTTTGTCCCAGTCGTAACCATAAGGCCAAAGGATACATTCGGTTCCTCCGTGGTACGCGATGCCAGCGCTGAATTTCTTTTCATCAAGGAGAGCTTTAACGAGTCTCGTTTCTACTGACTTAAACGAGTCGGCTTCAGATCTGCGAGGGAACGCATAGTCACGATTCAAATCGAGTCCCTCCGAGTTTTCGCGCTGTGTCGAGGCGTGGCCATCAGGATTGACGATAGGTTGGAAAAAGATTTCATAGCGCTTTAAAAGCGAAGAGACCATCGGGTCTTTTAGATTCTGAATTATGTAATTAATCATCGCAAGGACAGCTTCGGTTGTGCTCCATTCGTCGCCGTGGTGTGTGCCATTTAGGTAGAGGGTTGGAACCGTTCCTGGGATTGACTTGCTCATCGAGATATAGTCGATCTCGCGACCTTCAGTCGATTTGCCAAGAGTGTGAAATTGTATCATTTTAGGAAACGCTTTTGCGACGGATTTTAAATAGGCTGAAATGTCTTCTTGGGAGTGGTAACGAGTAAAGTCGATCTGTGGTACAGGACCTTCGGGAACGTCAACGGTAGGAACGGAATTTTGCTCAGGCGTGGGATCTACTGGATGATTGTTTAGATGATCGGTTGCTTCGTCAGGCGGCTCGGAGTCGTTCGGCTCAGCATCATCATCTCCCCGATCGGAAATTGCCGATGCAGAATGATGATTATTGGAATTTACAGTTCGTTTGGCCTCTTTTTGTTGAATGTCACCACAAGAAAATAAAAACGGAACAAGCGAGAGAAGAGCGAATATAATCTTGAGATAAAGTGAAACCATGAAATTCCTCCAATGAGCAGTGGTCTTTCGAGACTTAGTGTTTCAAGTCTCGCCCAATCATCGGAGGGGCTATCGGAAGAACGAGCCATAATCTTGAGGAAAAAGAAAAATAAAAAAATGCTTCAGTAAAAACGTGGGGATATGGTGTGAAAGAAAAACATATTTTCATGTTGACCACCAGACAGGTGCGTCCCGAATGGGTTCCTTCTTAAAACATGAACACAGAAAGAAAAA
>CAILAO010000374.1 GCA_903832105.1 uncultured Pseudomonadota bacterium
AAATTGATCGCGAGAGTATTCGAAAAATAAAAAATCTCTTCAGCATCATTAGCAAGAACGTCCCGTTCGCAGTAAACCTGACCAAGCTTAAGGACGCCACTGCGATCAAAGACGATCGCACCCTGAAATTTTATCTGGATGCCCTCGAAATAGCGGGAATCATTCGAGTGTTGGTTGGTAAGAATCTCCGCGAATTACGGAAAATGGAAAAGATATATCTAGGCAATACCAATCTTTATCATGCTTTTTCCCCGTCGAGGTCGCCGGATATCGGTTCGGTACGCGAGATTTTTTTCCTGAATGCCATGGACTTGGGTGGCCATGAAGTTTTTCATCATCCCCGGCGCGCGGACTTTTTCTGCGATGGCATCACATTTGAAATTGGCGGGAGAAGAAAGACGACAAAACAGATTGTCGGCGAAGACGAAGCATTCCTTGTCGTGGATGATATCGATTTCTCGCTGAGCAAACGAAAGATCCCAATCTGGCTTTTTGGATTTTTAAGTTGAAGTCGTAAGGGACTTCTTTTCAGCAAATGGGACTGTGAGACAGAGAAAAATGTGGCAGAGCGTTTAGCGCCGCATCCCAAAATGAGGCTGTTCTATTTATCGACGAAACGGATTCACTTCTCTGGAACCGGAAAAGTGCCGTGAGGTCCTGGGAAGTAGCACAGACCGACAAATTTCTTTACTAGATGGAAAATCTGCGATGCATAGAAAGGTTGCTCGAAGATCTCAGAGCGGAAAGCAAGATCAGAACGCGTCGGAAACGGCGAAAGGTGGGATTTTAGCGGACTCATTTTGCACCAAAGTAGGGCAATATTGACTTTTATTAGATACATCCCGTCATAAAAAGCCTTTTGTTTTGTGAGAGAAAATGAATAAATGATGCTAGTCCGTAGATAATTGTAGTCTGCTTCAAAACTAAAACGTACTACTCAGAATAGTCAGGAAACAATCTGTTTATTCGTAATTCTTCATACCACTTAGTGTAAATAACCATCATTCTTTCGATAAAACAATCTATAATGAATTTAGAATCGTTTTGGTTTTTATATTCGACTGTTTCACCATCAATATTAAGCCATTCTCTGGAACAAAGGGAAACCTCAAGTACATGATCATTTGCTTGCAATCCGTACGTTTTCAGAGCATCTTGATAGCCTGTGTTGTCATTGTCGTCAAAAGGCTGAAGTTTTGCTGAAGGAGGCAAAGACAAGTCATGACGATTCAACTCAAGTGGCCAAGGACGAATATTTCCTATGGTCTGCTGCCATTGCTTGACAGCTGTTAGATGATCACCGCCTTTTTTTAGATTTTTTGTGATCCCAACAGCGAGAAGATGATCCATGTCCCATGGCCTTGAAATATCGTCTAAGGATTTTTTGAAAAAATCGTCGAACCAGTTACGTATTACGTCACCCATTGCAAACATAATCATTTCATGGCACTCAGAAATCTGATCAATTATTTCGAATAATGCATGCTGCCAGATACTTCCATTGTCACCAGTATCACTATCATCAACTGCGTCATCGTCAGAAAAATATTTGCAGAAAAACTGACCAGCTTTTGAATGTTTCTGGCTCCGTAAGATTTCTTTCCATAGTTGCTCCCATGTAAGATTCTTTTTGCCTGTCTGATTGTCTAAAAAAGCTTTTAACCTGGCTTTTATAATTTCCGGAGGTGGTGGAGGGATAAGAGTAAATTCATTGTATGTGTACTTGATTCCGCCTTTTAAAGTAGTTTCAGACCAAAAAGTATTTGGATCTTTCTCTCCAATTTTTTTTCAAATTGCCCCTAAAGAAGCAATAGTAGTTTTTCCAGGACGTTTTGCGAACCAGGCTAGCGTGGTAATAAAACCAATTATTCTCCTGTGTAAGTCATCGTCTTCCAAAATAGCTTCCCCATCGCCCTGTCTTAAGCGAATGAGTAAGATCAAAAGAACGTCTGGTGCATCTTTAGCAAGATCGCATAACAAAAAATACGGAATCTGCCATGACTTATGAAGTTCCTCAGTACCAGAGAGAATTTTGGCAGCCATTTGAAAAGGCGCTGCTTCATTGTCAATATCTGCAACGATAGACTCAAGCGTTTTCTTGAAATCGCCATGTGTCAAATATTGCTTAAAATCAATAATTTTAATTTTTTGAGGTGGTTGCTTTCCACTACCGATTGCGAGTGTTAACTTAACAGCTAAATTAATTATTCGGGAAGGTTTGATGTATTTGCACTTTTCTCCTATGTCACTAAAGCATGGGAAAAGCGATTTATATATAGAAAACATCCATTCTTCCGTGTCTAAGGTGGTTCCTCCTTTATTAAAGCGTTCAAATAAAATCTCCATTTCTTCTCGACTATCCTGCGAACTTTGATCTTCGTCACTAATTGACGGAATGAGACTTGGAAATATTAATTTATCTTCTTTTTGCGGAGTAGTTTCATCATCTGTACTGGAAAACACTTCCACTGGAATTTTACGTCTTTCTCTTAACGATAAAATTTTCTGGCACAAGTTGTAGATTTGGTCTTGGTGATGAGAAAATATTTCCTGAATTTGTTTTAAAGCATAAGAAGGAAGATGCCCTAAATGCTTTTGGACGCTTGAGTATAATACTTCTAAGACTTTTTTACTGTCAGTTTCCACTGCACTCCAGAAAAAAGCAAAGGGTAAAGGAGCCTGTGTTTGCCAAGGCCAACAAAATTTGAGATCTAAATTATAATATTTTGAAATACTATCTTTGTTTGGATTTGGATTTTTTGGGTCACAAGCGCTTTTGAAAGCAATTAATGCGTTTCGCCTCTCCTCCGCTTTAAATTGTTTACCATCTATCTGATGACCCCAAGGATAAGCTTTTGATATCAATCTAAATCGGGGTGCTAGCTTTCCACCGTTGAACATTAGATCTATCCACATGATAGGTAATTTATTGGGATCAATTTTCCAAAATTTGGATTTGTCACTCAACCAAGGGTTATGAAGTCCTAATGCAATTGCAGTTGCCCTTTGTTGTCCATCTAGCAGGTAATATTGTGTTTCACTGATTTCTTTAAGCAAGAAAGTGCCAATCGGATAGCCGCGAAGTATCGAATCCCACAAGTTTTCGATCTGAAGACTACTCCAAACAAAACCCCTCTGAATCTCTGGAAGAGTGATATTGCTTTTTTGCGCTAGTTGCCAATCAGCGATTTCACTAAGTTTAAAGCTTGTTGGTATCCCCATATATCACCCCCTAAATATCGCATTAAAAAGTAGACTTTCTAAGTGTATAGACTAAAAGCATCAATGACAAGATTTTTACTAGGGCGTCTGAAGAAAGAAAAATGCAAATATCTGCGAACTAGCTTAAGTTTGTCATTTATCTATTGTTGCTTTTATAAGGCGTTGCCCCAGAGACAGTTGAAATTTTCGGTTGAGCAACTCGATCAATATCATGCAATATTTCGTTTCTTGTCAAGATTTTCTTCTGAACCAGCACACAAAAGGCTCAGCGAAGATCTGAGCGTTGGTAGAGATTTATATCCAAAAAACGCCGCATCCGTTTTTCATTCGCCAACACGGAAGCCCCAAGCCAACGCTGAAAGTGTCCTGAGCTTTGCCATTTTTTAACACGACGAAGATCTTCCTCTGTGAGATAGTTCAAAGACTCCAGAGGATTTGTCGTGGAAAAGAATCGTCTTAAGAGTGGACTCAAGCGAAGACGATGAAGGTTCATGAGATCCTCTTTAGCCTCTAGGTAGCTTTTAAGTGCGGAAAGATT
>CAILAO010000375.1 GCA_903832105.1 uncultured Pseudomonadota bacterium
CGTCGCCGCCCTGATATTAGGCCTGAAAGTGATCATGATACCTCATTTTCTGTACCTGATCGCGAAGAAGATCAAGTTTGAATTTCAAAAATATGCAAAGCAAGCTAACGGCTCTGTCATGGTAACCTGCGGTGATACGCAGATCCTGGTGACCGCTACGACATCCGATGAACCAGCGGAACAGCAGGATTTTTTCCCTTTAACCGTAGATTATATTGAAAAGTTTTATGCGGCAGGGACAATCCCCGGTGGTTTTATCAAACGCGAGACCAAACCAAGCGATCGGGAGGTTTTGACAGCCCGCGTCATCGATCGCCCCCTGAGACCATGTTTCCCCGAGGGCTATTTAAACGAAACGCAGATTGTCTGTACCGTTGTTTCATATGACCCAAAAAATCATCCTGCACCACTCGCTTTGCTTGGCGCAAGCTTTGCGCTCATGATCAGCGATATTCCTTTCAACGGTCCTGTTGCAGCACTCAGACTTGGCAAGAAAAATGGCGAGTTCGTCGTAGACCCAGAACCGCTTGAAGTTTCGGATCTTGACCTGAATATAGCCGCAAAACCCGGTGCCGTGTTGATGGTCGAGGCTGGAGCTAACTTCCTGACAGAAGTTGAGATGCTCGACGCCATCACGCATGCCCACAAATTGATGGAACCTCTTTTTGATTTACAGCTCGAAGTTCAGCGAGAGATTGGTCTGAAAAAAAGAGAAGTCCCAGTTCATGAGAAGTCCGCTGACTTAGTTAGTCGTCTCGAAACTTCGGCGATACAGCGTATCACGGCAACCTACGGGATCAAAAACAAACTTGAACGCCGCCGCGCCATGAAGAAAGTAAAAAGCGAAATCAAGAAAGAGTTCAACCCTGATGGCGATTCTGCCCTCAATAGAGCGATTGGAGCTGCTCTTGAAGATCTTGAATATCGAAATATGCGCAGCATGATTCTCGAAGAAAGAAAGAGAATTGATGGTCGAGGACTTGAAGACATTCGACCCATCTCCTGTGAAGTGGGGATTTTAAAAAGACCTCATGGATCTTCTCTCTTTCAACGCGGTGAAACCCAGTCCCTCGCAACGGTTACGTTAGGCTCGGGGGGAGACGAACAGCGTATCGATTCCATCATGACACCCGATGCTACCAAACGATTTATCCTTCATTATAATTTCCCTCCATTTTCTGTTGGGGAAGTTAAACCTCTAAGGTCTCCTGGCCGCCGCGAAATCGGACATGGCGCTCTCGCTGAAAGAGCCTTGGAACGAGTGCTTCCTGATTCCTCAAAGTTTGGATATACCATCCGACTCGTTTCGGAAATTTTGGAATCAAACGGAAGTTCCTCCATGGCGACAGTGTGCGCTGGCACGATGGCATTACTCCACGCGGGAGTCCCTCTTAAGGAACCCGTCGCAGGTATTGCTATGGGTCTCGTCAAAGAAGATGACAAGTTTGTCATTCTTTCGGATATCCTGGGTGATGAAGATCATTTGGGCGACATGGACTTCAAGGTATGCGGTGGAGAAAACGGCATCACCGCACTTCAGATGGATATCAAAATCAGTGGGCTTTCCCGTGAAATCATGGCCCAAGCCCTCGATCAAGCTTGCCGCGGCAGAAGGCATATTTTGGGTAAAATCCGAGAAGCAATTTCTGAACCTGGCATCTTAAGCGAGTTTGCACCTAGGATCTTCCAGATGAAGATTAGGTCAGAAAAAGTACGTGAGCTAATCGGCCCAGGCGGCAAGGTCATCAAAAAGATCATCGCTGACACAGGCGTCAAAATTGATATCGAAGATAGCGGGCTTGTGAATATCGTATCTCCCGATGCAACCTCCGCAGAAGCGGCCAAGAAGATCATTCGTTCCATCACCGCTGATCCGGAAGTTGGCGGTATTTACTTGGGCACGGTCAAAAAAATTACTGACTTTGGTGCCTTTGTCGAGATTAAACCGGGATGTGAGGGTCTTTGCCATATTTCGCAACTTGCTGACCACCGTGTTCAGAAGGTCGAAGACGTTATCAAAGAAGGCGAAGAAATGCTTGTGAAGATCCTGGACATCGATCGCCAAGGAAAAATCAAGCTAAGCAGACGCGAGGCGATGGGCAAGAAGCCGATTGAATGATTGGAATGAGATGATAAAGTTACGATTTGCATCAAAAGAATTCGAGCCGGCCTATATGACGAAAACATGCGTCGGCGCTGACTTGAAGGCGCGCGAAGAAGTAAAGCTTGACCCCGGTGAACGCGTTCGCGTTCCAACGGGGGTTTGGATTTCTGAAGTCGATTGGACTCAAGTGCCCGACGGAAAAGTCCCCGAGCTACAGATACGAGCAAGATCCGGGCTTGCATTCAAACACGGTCTTACTCTCGCTAATGGCATCGGAACAGTCGACGCCGATTTTCCGGATGAAATCTGTGCTTTGCTATTGAATATCAGCGATCGTCCCTATACAGTAAAAAAAGGTGAACGCATTGCACAAATGGTTTTAGCGTTGGCTGATCGTCTTCCCGGCCTTGCTATTGGTGGTGAGAGATCCGGCGGATTCGGCTCAACCAATTGAAAATTGGGCGATTTTCGTTGTGACATCTTATTTTTTGCGTCGGCTCCTTCTGGTGATTCCAACCTTTATAGGCATCACACTCTTAGTATTCATCATCACAAGATTTGTCCCTGGGGGACCCATCGAGCGAATGCTTGCCGAAGCGGAAATGAGATCTGCTGAATATGACCCAGGCGGAAGCGGGAGTGTACGAATCCACAATATCCCCCTTTCAGACGAGCAGCTTAGGCAGCTCGAAGAATATTACGGTTTCGATAAACCGGTTTTAACAAGTTACCTTCTTTGGTTAAAAAAGGTCGTTTCTCTTGATTTAGGGACGTCTACGCGTTACTACGAGCCCGTCTGGGATCTCATTAAATCCAAATTGCCCGTCTCTATCTTTTTTGGACTCGCGACTTTTTTCTTAACTTATTTAATCTGTATTCCTCTTGGAATCCTAAAGGCTTTAAATCATAAAACAGCCTTTGATCACGTAACATCAGTCTTTATTTTTGTCGGTTATGCTGTTCCAGGTTTCGTTGTTGGAATTTTTCTTTTGATTCTTTTCGCATCGCGTTTTGAGTGGTTTCCACTCGGCGGTTTTGTCAGTGACAATTTTAGTGATTTAAGTTTATGGGGAAAGACCATCGATCTTATACGTCATACAACGCTCCCTCTTATAGCTTATCTTGTGGGAGAGTTCGCCGTAATGACGCTGCTCGTTAAAAATTCCCTCATGGACCACCTTGCGGCTGACTATGTCAGAACTGCTATGGCAAAAGGTTTGTCTTTTAAGCGTGCCGTATTAAAGCACGCCTTACGAAACAGCCTCATTCCAATCGCTACAACATTTGGTCACATCATTTCAGCGTTTGTGATGGGTTCTTTTTTAATCGAATCGGTCTTCAATCTCGATGGCCTTGGTTTACTTGGTTATGATTCGGTGATCCAAAGAGACTATCCCGTTGTTATTGGCATTCTTGCGATCACCTCACTACTTCATCTCATCGGAAATATTTTATCCGATATTTGTGTAGCGATCGTCGATCCAAGAGTGCAATTTAAATAGAATGAGGACGCGATGCAACTGAGTCCCTCAACAGTCAAGATGCTTAAAAGATTTCGTTCTATACGGCGCGGTTACTATTCGTGCCTACTCTTTTTTGCGTTGTTGGGGTTGTCTATGTGCGCGGAACTCCTAATTAATAGCCGCGCTCTCGTCGTTAAATACGAAGGAAAATTGTTCTTCCCCACTTACAGCGCAATGATTCCCGGTCGTACATTTGACCTTGATTATGACTATGAAACGAACTATCGCGATCTCGCTAGGAAGTTTAAAGATGAACATTCGAATCATTTTGTTTTGCTGCCTATCATTCCCTACAATCCTTTTGAAAACGATCTTAGAGAGGGATTCTCTCCACCAGAAGCGCCCTCCTGGGAACGTAAGCATTTTTTAGGAACAGATGCGAGTGGGCGCGATATTCTTGCGAGGCTTGTCTACGGCTTTAGGATTTCAATCGCCTTTTCTTTAATCTTGCTCCTTATCAACTACATCATTGGCATCGCAATTGGTTCCGCCATGGGATATTTTGGGGGGTGGTTCGACCTGTTGTTTCAGCGACTGATTGAGATCTGGTCTCATCTTCCCTTTCTTTATGTGATTATGATCATTGCATCGGTCGTTAAACCCTCACTCTTTTCGCTTGTGGGAATTATGGTGTTTTTTGGGTGGATGGGAATGACATGGCAGATGAGAACCGCCACATACAAAGAGAAGGAAAGAGAATACATATCAGCGGCGAAAGCCTTAGGCGCGTCGAGCTTTAGGGTGATTTTTACTCATATTTTGCCCAATACAGTTTCCATGATCATCACGTTTGTCCCATTTTCCATTTCAAGCGGTATCGTGACATTAAGCATGCTTGATTATTTGGGGTTTGGCCTTCCGGCACCGACGCCAAGTTGGGGAGAGCTTCTTAGACAAGGCACCGCGAATTTAAACGCACATTGGATTTCTTTTTCGGTCGTAACCGCGATGGTTGTAGTATTGACAATGGTTACGTTTATCGGTGAAGCTGTACGTGAGGCTTTTGATCCGAGAAAGTTTTCGACTTATGAGTAAGGAGGCGACATGAAGCGAACCTATGGGACATGGTTCAACCTCATCGTAACGCTATCTTGCTTTTATTTTGGTAACCCTGCGCTACTCTCAAAAGAGTTACCAAAAGATATCGAATGGCTCACCAATGATTCTGATCCTATCTTTGCTTCCCAAGAAGCGAAGCGAGGCGGAA
>CAILAO010000376.1 GCA_903832105.1 uncultured Pseudomonadota bacterium
CAATGGCCGATGGTATTATCCTGGCCACGGCGCGGGAATTCAATGCCATTATCTGGACTCAGGATTCCGATTTTAAAAATATTCCCAATGTGAAGTATTTCCCCAAGAAATAAGGAAAGAGCCCTAGTGTCACGTCAACCTTGAAATGTCGCTAATAATGTGATATGTTATCTTCATAATCAACCAAGGAGGGTTAGATATGAAGAAATACATAGTGACACTTGTCAAAGACGAACGCGAAGCTCTTGGTGAACTAACTTCCAAGGGCAAGCACAAATCACAAAAAATCCTCGACGCACTGATTCTACTTGGGTGCGATGAGAGCGAGTTGCAGACAAAACGTTCGACTAACGAAGAAATAGCGCGCGTACTGAATACAAGCATGAGAAAAATTGACCGTGTCAAGAAGCGATTTGTTGAGGAAGGTCTTGATGTTGCTCTTAATGGCAGAAAAGGAAACCGCATCTATACTAAAAAGGCAGATGGAGATTTCGAAGCCCATTTGATTGCATTGAGTTGCAGTGAGCCACCCGAGGGGTTCGCGCGTTGGTCTCTGAGGTTATTAGCTGACAAGGTTGTCGAGCTTGACTACATAAGCAGCATCTCTCATGAGGCGGTACGTCGCGTTTTAAAAAAAACGAAATTAAACCTTGGCAACACAAGGGGTGGGTAATTCCACCGGAGCAAAACGGCAGCTTTGTTGCGAACATGGAAATGGTGTTGGACGTTTACAAGCGTCCGATCAATCCGCTTTACCCAGTTGTATGCATGGACGAATCTCCAAAGCAGTTGATTGCGGAGACAAAGGTTCCAATCCCTGCATCACCAGGGGTGGTGGCTAAACACGACTATGAATACAAGCGGTGCGGCGTATGCAATATTTTCCTTGCCTGTGAGCCATTAGCAGGAAAACGCATGGTCAAAATTACAGAAAGAAAAACCAAGGTGGACTGGGCTTGTTTTATAGAAGAGATTGCCGGTCAATACGAAAATGCAGAAAAGATAACGTTAGTAATGGATAACCTAAACACGCACAACCCTGGATCGTTTTATGAAGTGTTTCCGCCAGAAAAGGCAAAGGCGTTGTGGGACAGGTTTGATATTGTGTACACTCCGAAGCATGGAAGTTGGTTGAATATGGCCGAAATAGAATTGAATGTGCTTACAGGCCAATGCCTGAACAGAAGAATCGATGATATCGGAATTGTTAAGAAAGAGGTGGCGGCATGGCAGAAATTCAGAAACAACAAAAATGCGAAGGTCAATTGGCAATTCACCACCGAAAATGCCAGAATAAAACTATCTCGTCTCTATCCGACACTTGAAAGTTGACGTGACACTAGGGAGAAAGTGTAAATAAGGAAAGCTTGCTCTCAAAAAGGCTTTGTTTTAGAAGTTCGACAAATTGCATACGAGACTGAATCAATTTGCGTAACTGTGGTTTCAAATTTTGATTGAAGAAGGTGTAAGACAAGATAAACGCGATAGAGATAAACCAAAG
>CAILAO010000377.1 GCA_903832105.1 uncultured Pseudomonadota bacterium
GGACGAGGACGAACATCCAGGAAATCGAACTGGAATCGGTTCCGAAGAGCCTCGCCGAAGCGTTGCAGATTGACGAGTTTGATAAACAGGTCCGCTTCCGCGCCGGCTCCGCCGGCAGCGCCGCAAACATGGCCATGGTTTCCGGACACGGAGGCGTCGCCGCCGATACGAAAGAAAACCTTCTGAAGTATTTCCGCCTGATCGACCGGGGGCTTCACGACCTCCTCAAGGACGAACACGCGCCTCTCATCCTCACCGGCGTGGAATATCTCTTTCCCATCTATCGCGAGGCCAACACCTACCCGCGGCTAATCGAAGAGGGTATCCCGGGGAATCCCCAGGGAATCAGTGCAGAAGCGCTTCACCGGTCGGCCCTCAAGATCGTCAGCCCTTACTTCCAGAAGGCGGAAAACGACGCCTTCGCGCAGTACCGGCAATCCTCGGGGACAGGTTTGACCTCCTCCGATAGCCGGGAGATCGTTCCCGCCGCCGTCAATGGACGGGTCGGCATCCTCTTCGTCGCCTCGGGCCGCCGGCAGTGGGGAACCTTCCACGGGGAAAGCGGCGGCGTCGAGCGGCATGAGACGATGGGAGACGCGAGCGAAGATCTTCTGGAAATCGCAGCCATACAGACTTTCCTGAATGGAGGAACGGTATTTATCCTGCCGCCGGAAAAGATGCCGGACACGGGCGATCTGGCCGCCCTCTTCCGCTACTGACAAAAAACGGGTTTTCAGATCCCGTCGGTTTGTGCGTTCATTTGACTTGAAAAGAACGGACATACGGCCTCAATCGGTCTCGATGGAGGTTGCCGTTGCAATCAATCCGTTTGACAAAATAGTGAGTAATGATATGCTATACGCAAATTCCCTTACGCTGCTTGCACACTCTGATCCTGTTTTTACTCCTGCGGATTCCTTCTTATAGATTTTGAATTCATGTAGAGGGCGATGAAACAGGGGCTCTTACAGAGCTGTTTCCATGTTAATCATCTACATTGTCAACAAATTTTTCACTAAAAGCGTAAAGGTCCGTGGAGACCTTTAAAATAGTATTTTAACTGATTCAGCCAATGAAAGGAGGAAACTGGTATGTCCGTATACAAAATCGTTGAAATCGTAGGGACAAGTCCAAAGTCGTGGGAAGACGCCACCCAGAAAGCCTTGGCGACTGCCGCAAAATCCCTCGAAGAGCTGAGGGTTGCGGAGGTCGTGAGGCAGGATGTCACCGTCGAAAAAGGAAAGATAACCGCCTTCAGAATCAGGTTAAATCTTTCATTCAAGTATCGTGAGTGAAGATGATTTATCGATTTAAGGATGCCAGCAATACACAGAAGAGGGGGCAAAACACCCCCTCTTCTGTTCTTACGAACAACTTCCTGAAGTCAGTAAAATGTCACCCTTGGGAAAAATACTTGATTTCGACAGGAAATAGAGGATATCGTTTTTTCCAAAAGGTGGGTGCAGCGATGTGTGGACAACTTCTTGGAACATTTACTTGATATAAGTTCACAATTATGCAACGGTTCTACAAATAATCCTTAAGCGCCTTTTTTGTGTCATATTTATCGCTAACTCAATATATGGGGGATAATATATGATTCCAGAAGAACATATCCAAAATTTTAGCGATACTTTCTTAGTGGGTGGTTATAATCTTCTCCTCGGGTCCGGAATATCCCTTGATAGTAGAGATAAATATGGGAATTATGTGAGGAGTAGCGAAAACCTTCGTATCGACCTGTGCAAATTAACAGGTGCTCGCAGCGATACGTCACTTACTCGCGTTTATGGACTCTTAACACCTGAGCAAATCAAATCAGAAATTGTAGAAAAGTTTTCATTTTGCCGGCCCGGAGCTTCATTAAAGTATTTACCTCAATTTTTGTGGCGTCGACTTTTTACTTTCAATGTCGATGATGCCATTGAAGAGCTATATAATACGACTTCAAATAGTAAACAACATATTATTCCCCTAAATTTCGATGCATCTTTCGAGCCTACGCCTGAAGGGAACGAGATTCAGGCGATACACTTACATGGTTGGGTACGACTACCTGAAAGGGGTTTCGTTTTTTCTGCAAGTGAATATATTAGAATAATGAGAGAACTTAACCCTTGGATGCATCTCCTATCTGAAATCATTGCTACTGAATCATTCATTATCGCCGGTACGTCTCTTAATGAAATCGATCTTGAGTTCTATTTAAACCACAGAAACCAAGCAACACCGCGTCGCGGGAGAGGGCCATCCTTTTTTGTCACTCCGGATCCAGACAAGGCAGCAATTTCTGATTGTGAACGCTTTGGGCTCGTATTGATTAAGGCCGAATTTGGAACATTTATGGAGTGGCTGAAAAAGCAATATCCAACAACCCCAACAGTATACGACCTTATCATTCCCACCTCAGTCGATCTTTTCAGTGAGCGCGTCAATAAAACTCAACTTTTAAAATTTTTTTCCGACTTTGAACTCGTTACTGGAACAGATCAACCCCTCAGTTCTTTACCCAGCCCTTTTCTATATGGAAGAGAACCTAACTGGAGCGACATTCATCAGCATGTAGATATCGAACGTCAGGATAATGAAACGATCTCCAAGAGGTTGAAGAAGACCGCATTAGAAAATATTGAAGATCGTTTTATTCTCGTATTAGATGACGCGGGGACCGGAAAGACCACCACAATCAAGAGAATTGCCGGTAATCTTGCTAAGACGGGAAAACCCGTGTTATATCTTCATACTTTATCGAGAATAAATACCGATGCTGCAATCGCCTGTTTGTCTTGCGCGAGAACAAATGTCGTGATTGTTGTCGACCACCTCGCTGATCATATTGATCAGCTAATGCAAATCTTAGATAATGCAGCGGTCGTCAATAACGTGGTCATTTTGGCTGCAGAGCGATCGTACCGGAAAGAATACTTGGATATATTGCTTGGAGAACATCCTATTACGATAATCAAGCTATTGCCAACGCAACTATCAGTTTTGCTGCAACTTATTGAACGTTACAACAAATACGGACTGGTTGCAAATGCTATGGCTATAAAAAGACCATCAGAATTTGCAGGCCACCTTCTTAAAGATCCCATCGCTATCGCAGTATGCCGTATCCTCAACGATTTTCGCCCAATCGAAAATATTATTAATTCACTATGGGATGCAACGAAGGTGGCTGATCGATTACCATATCTCTGTGTTGCTCTTTCACAGCATTGTTATAATGCTGGGCTTCGATATAGCCTTCTACAACTCATTTTAGGACCGAGTAGTCCGCTTTCACGTTTTATTCATACAAAATTGCCTTTGATGCTTGAAGAAAGTACTATAGACAATGATTTTCTCATTACGGCCAACCAAATTGTTGGAGAACGTATTCTCTACAAAGTAGTTTATGAAGATAAAGCATTATTATATGAGACATTTAAAGCGTTGGCTACTGTCATTGCTCCTCATGTAAATCGAAAAGCTGTAATGAAACGAACCCCTGAAGCACGTATTGCGGGACGACTATTTGATTCAGATAAAATAGTGCGCCCTTTTTTAGGTGATGTAATTGCTGAGAAATTTTATGATGAGGTTCAGTCGCAATGGCAGTGGAATTCACGGTATTGGGAGCAGAGAGCTTTGCTTGCGGCTGATATGGATCTTAATAGGGCAATTCAGTATGCCCGACACGCTGTTGCAAACGAGAAACATCCATTTCCTTTGACGACATTAGGAAAGATTCTTATTATGAATATGAAGATTCCGACCGGAAACAAAACCAAATTATTTGGTGAGGCCTTTATGGTATTGGATGAAGCAATAGAAATGGAATTCTCGAGCAGTCGCATAACAGTGCATCCATTTTCGACCCTTTTATCGGGTACTGTAAGCTATTTGGAGCTCGGAGGTGTCTTGACAAAGTCACAAAAACGAAAACTTTCTGATTATAGAAATGAAGCAGCTTATCGCTTCCGAACTGATACTACGATTGAAACTTTAGTTCAGCAACTTGCATCTGTGCTAGATTAGAGCTTGTAATCCTCACAGAGATTGTATATCGAAAGGTGCGTATAGGTAGGTGAAAGTGAGGTTGCCTGCTATCGGGTTTTGATCTCATCCTTTTTCACGAAAGTTCGCATTAACCGGATGAAAGGGCTTTCAGATCCCGTCGTCCCCACCCGGATCAGGGCTGGGGACACGATGCGGCATCATGTCCCCGACATCCGGTTTCCCGGTCTCTTGGTCGCCCTGCTTCCGGCCCTTGTAGATGTACCGTTCGAACAGCCGGTGGTAGGGCGTCCAGTCCGACTCCTCGTCGCGGGCCTCCCGGATGAACTCCTGGAA
>CAILAO010000378.1 GCA_903832105.1 uncultured Pseudomonadota bacterium
GCCTTGAAGTCAATCAGAGTCGTTCCAGTACGGTGGCGACCTATAGTGGAATTTGGGATTTTGTTAGAGATCTCTTTGTTAAAACTGAGACCGCCAAGACTTTAAGTTACAAAAAAAGTCATTTCTCTTTTCATCATAAAGACGCACAATGCCCAACCTGTCAAGGGCTAGGGGCGATCAAGGAGTCGCTTGATTTTCTTGGCGAGAGATGGTGTCCATGTCAAACTTGTAACGGAACGCGATTTTCTTCACACGTGTTGAGCGTCCTCTATCGCGGTTTTAATGTGGCTGATACGCTTCAGCTCACGATTCAGGAAGCATATTCGCTACTTTCAGATAATGCCCCCTTAACCACGATATTGAACACACTCATTGATCTCGGATTGGATTATCTCCGACTCGGCCAGTCACTGACGGAGATTTCTGGAGGCGAGCTTCAGCGTCTTCAGCTTGCGTTCCAACTGCACCGCCTAGGTCAACCTAAAACAGGTCTTTCAAAAAAGCCTGGCAGGGTATCAAAAATATTTCTGTTTGATGAGCCAACGCGCGGACTTCATGCGCTCGACGTTCAGCGCCTCCTTAAAGCACTGATGAAATTTCGAGATAGAGGTGATACGGTCATCGTCGTTGAACATAATCTCGACGTTCTCGCCTCAACTGACTGGATAATTGATCTGGGACCTGAAGGCGGGGAAAACGGTGGGTCGGTCGTAGCTTCCGGAACTCCTTTCGAGGTTGCTGCTTCAAACGACTCACACACAGGACGTTGGCTTAGAAAAATGTGCTAGAGGAGTTTGGCTGGATGGTTTTATGGTTGTAGCTGCACGTAAATTCATGCTTATTATCGCTGTGTTATGCCCCGTTTTTCTTTTTTATTTTGCAGGAACAAATGCGGGAATAGGCCTCTTTGAATCTCTCGAACCTGCGAGCTTTTTTGGCAAGTTCTTTGTCATGCTGGCCGTTCTTGCGGGATTTTTGTCGCTTTTGCTCTTTTGTATTTTGCTAGGTTCGAAGGTCCTAAAAGTTTTCGGTTGGGGCGAAGCATCAAACGACATGACCCTTTCCTCCGGTGTCGGCTTTGCATTAACCACGGGTCTAGTAGCTATTGGGGGACATCTTGGGGTTTTGTCACAGAGGGCCGCTCTTGGAGTGTTTTTTCTGGTCTTTCTTTTGTCGATGAAAGATCGCACCTCTATTCTAAGGTATATCTCGACACTCTGGGACACGATGAGTGACCTTTTCAAGAAACATCCAGTGGTTTTCGGCCTTCTTTTTATTTTTTTATTTTTTAAGTGGACCAACGCGCTGGTTCCGTTGTTTCATGGTGACCCGCTTTATTATCATCTGCCTTCGGCCTGGCTTTGGGCTAAGAAGGGTGCCTTTTACTATGTTGATTGGCTTCCCTGGACATTGCAAGGAGGTATCTCCGAATACTTTTACACCTATATTGCCCTTCTAACTGGCAATCGATTTTTCATGATGATTCTTTGTCAATTGGCGCATGTTACCTTTGGTTATTTACTTTCGTCGGTCATCGTTTATCAAATCTCCATCCGCTTCATGCCGCCCCTTTTTGGGCTTTTAGCGGCACTCTGTTTCGCGACGTTTCCAAATGAAACGATGATGATGGTCAGGGCAAAAAACGATGGGTTTGTCCTTTTCTTCAGTCTTCTATCTATAAGAGAGGCTTTAGTCTATTGGGACAACGCGTCATGGAAGAGGCTGCCGCTTATTTATGGAGCCGCGTGGTATGCGGTAAGCATTAAGTGGTCAGCGGCTTTTTTCGTGATCCCCTTTTTTACCGTTTTTGGCCTGATGAGCTTAATAAAGTTTCGGCATCAGTGGGTTCGACTGGCCTCGCATCACATCTCATGGGCATTTATCACCATGACATGTGTTTTTCCAATCGTTTATCGAAATTATATTTTTACGGGAAATCCTTTCTTTCCAACGTTCAACACAATTTTTCATAGCCCCTATATGAATTCTTATCTTGAAGAGATTATTAAATTCTACATTTTTGTTTCGGGCACTTGGACAGAGATAGTATGGACTCAATCAAAGCGCTTTATTTTCGCAAAAATCCCCTTCGTTTTCGCGTTATGCCTTCCTTTTCTTAGAGATGCGAGAAATTTTGAGGTCCTGTTTTTATGGAGCGTGACCATCGCTAGTTTTATCCTTGTCTTGATGGTTACGGGACAAGGCCATTATACAAGATTCGCATTTTTTCTTTACGCGCTCCTTTCGATAGGTTCGATGATATTCTGTTGGATTGTTTGGAAGGCCAATATTAGAAAAAAAGTGCATGGTGAACGCTCACTCCGCGTTTATTCCGCAGGAGTCGTGCTTTTAATCATCGCAAACTCCACGATGGAAGTTCCTGCAGTGGCCTTTTTCAAAAGAGTCGCCCCATTTGTAACTTCCTCGGAAACTTATGCCTCGTACTTCGCAAAAGGGAAAGACAGCTATCTGATCCATCAATGGATGAATGCACACCTTGATTCTTCGGCAAAGGTTCTATCATTTTTTGATAATGAATGTTTTTTTCTTGATGTTCCTCTTTCTGTTCGAGAGAACCAGCTAGAGGCATCTGAAATTTTCGCCTCCGAAACATATGAAGAAGCAACTCTCAAAATGAAAAAATTCGGTTTTACCCACATTCAAATACCAGAAGTGTCAGCGCATGTTTTCCCGCTGCTGACGGAAAATCCAAGGTTTGGAAAGGATTTTCAATTAATGCGGGATATTAATAGATATCGTTTATACAAAACGCCATTCTAGGATTCTAAAGGGCGTGTTGAAAAAGTGCCAGATGCAAGGCACGAGGAAGTCGAGCACTCGCAGTTTACTAGAGGTAAACGAGGAGCGGAGACGACGAGTAACGCCGCAGATGGTGCTTTTTCAACACGCCCTGAAGTTTTTAGAAAGCCTCGTTGAGCTGGAAATAATACCCACTTGACTCTTTCGAGTAGCCCACATCAAGTCTAAGCGAAATCCGCTCGGCTTCATCCGCGAGAAAACGCCCACCACCGCCACCTACATATTGAAACTGATTAGAAGCGGTCTTTTCGATTTTCGGCATCACTTGACCAGCACCCGCAAACCAGGCGATCGAAAAACGCCGCATAAAGGGTATGGGTAAACGATATTCTGCTTGAGTTAACAAGGCACTTTTGTCACGGTAGCGACCGGCGTAGTAACCGCGAAGAAACCGTCCTCCTCCGATGGTTGCATAGTCCATCAAAGGCACCTCGCCGATACCTGTTCTTGAATAGATCATGACGGCTAAGACCGAATCTTGATCGAAAACTTTTATCGGGTGGTAATATCGAGAATCGAGCGTTGAGATCGTATATTGAGCTTCGCTCCCGAAGACGGGCGAAAATCTTAGTGACTGAAGCTTAACGTAATATCCCCGTCGCGGAGAAAAGGAGTTATCCCTCATATCTTTAAACACGACAAATCCGGTACCAGAGATTCTGATTCGATCAACTCCAGTGATTGTCAAATGGCTCAGTATCCCACCTTCTTTTTTTTCAGTGATGTCATAGTCGCCATATTGGTGCACAAGGCCCACGTAAGTGTTTTGCGAAATGCGCTTTTCAATTGAGACTTCCGAGCCTAATGTCGTGGGAGAAAATAATTCTTCATCATCAACACTTGAATTTGGACCAATTCCGAAAAATTTGTCTGGAAATTGTGAATACCGTAGACCCACGGCCCCGTGATAAGCTGCGTTGTCCCAGTAAAAGCTCGTAGCAATGGTTACGGTCGTTTGTTTGCGTTCGGTATATATAGCAATAGGTTGAATCGTTGAAGGTTTGCTTGAATGATCGGAGTCGACAACTTGGTCGCCATAGTTATAGTAAATAAGCCCCCCCCCGAATCCCACTCCCGTATCCGGGGTATAAAACAATGCTGGAATAGGCACAAAACCTGATTTGGGGCGCTCCTTTTTGGCTTCTTCTTGGGCAAGTAGAGGAATTGAAACATTAACGAAGACGACCACTAACAGGTAGAAGAATCCCGATCCAAAACTATTAAGAGTCATGCGATAACCGCTTTCCAAAAAAATAATAA
>CAILAO010000379.1 GCA_903832105.1 uncultured Pseudomonadota bacterium
TACAGCACCATAACACTGTAGGTTGCCAAGAGATCGATAGAGGAGAGAAATTATGAGGAGAACAAACTACTTATTTTCGAATTTGTTGTCCGTATTTTGCATTTTAAGTTTAGTTGCCATTGCGTCGTCATGTCGAAAACCCTCTTTCGTTATCGAGGAGTCACAAAAAAGCGGAGACTCCGTGGTGAGGGATCAAAAAAGCGAGGATTCCTTAGTGAGGGATCAAAGAGATCCGAATAAATTAAATCAACCACAGGAAGATCCCCTGGACCCGACAAATCCTGGCGATCCGCAAGATCCATCAGATCCAACGGACCCAACGGACCCATCAGATCCAGATGGTTCAACGGTCACATTTGAACAGACGTTTCCAGCGGGGATTATTGGAGAATCTTCGATAACCTTTAAACCCCAAGCTCGCCGCGCGACACAGGATATTACGATGGTTAAAGCAGACCCTAGAGATATCGCGCTCAACCAGATTACTAGACCAAGATATAGCGAGACCTTTTTCCAAGGTCATGACGGGAAACCATATCAACAGTCATTTAGAATTCAAGAGGGAAAACTTTTGGATCTTCTTCTAGTTGTCGATGATTCAAGTTCGATGACTGAAAAGCAGAGAAAAGTTGCTGAAAGACTTAGCCCTCTTGTTTCTAGTCTCCAAGGAGTTAACTGGCAAATTGGCGTAGTTTCAACAACGAGTAGTTGTCTTCAGCAGCAAAAAATCTTAAAGAGCACAGATCTGAATCCATCTGATGACTTCAAAAATATTGTCGAGGGTGTCGGGGTTAGTGGCAATGATGTTGAGATGGGAGTTAAATTGGCTGTGAGGGGGCTGGCAGGCGAATGCGAGTCAACTCCTCAGCCGCGTATCTGGATTCGTGAAAACTCAACGGTCGCAGTTCTCCTCGTTGCAGATGAAGATAACTGCGGAAAATATGAAAGCGCTTTCTCTCCTCAAACGACGGATACATGGCAGCGTTGTCTTGTTGATCCAGAAGGGGGAGACAGTTCGTATCTTGTGAATTATCTTAAGAGCATCCGACCTCCAAAACCTGGATCATCTTCGTTGACAGAAGGTGCCCGAGTCTACGGCATCTACTGGGATCCCAACAATGCATCGTGTGATAGCGGCGGAACGTTTGGACAAGTCGCGACGAAGTATGCGAAAGCTGTGAGTGACACCAATGGTCTCGGGGGATGTATTTATGCTCCGGATTACACAAATATTATGAAAGCCGTTTCTAATGATGTAAGCAGTATAGTTCAGACGCAGTTTGCTCTTGCGGCGATTCCTGACCTCGGAACCCTCGTCGTTAAAATAGACAATAAGGAAATCAAAGAGCCGGATTTTGAAATTAGAGGAAAAATTCTGACATTAAAAAAATTTGATCCTGCTGCGCAAATTGTCGACGTTATCTATGTGAGCGGTGCTGTGCCGAGGACATCGATATTTCCACTTGCAGCAATTCCGATTTCAAACGCTGTGTTTGTCCAGATGAAGGACCCGCAGGGACAAGCTGTTGACCCTGGAAATTTCATGATTCAGTCAAAACCAAATGCTATCGTCTTTGAAACACTTCCTCCCGACAGTGCACAAATTCAAGTGGCATATATCGAAGATAAACCTTTATTAACGGAGTTTTCTCTAGGTAGTATAGAAATTGAAAATGAACCTCTTGCTGTGACGGTCGGAGGTGTTCCAACAGCGGACTATCAGTATGATCTGGTTCAAAATAGAATTGTCTTTCCATCGCCACCAGCAGAAAGCACTAAAATTGTTGTAACCTATCAAACGCCTTATGATATCGTGACTCAATATTCTGCCCTATCTAACGCATCACAAACAGAAAAAATAACAAGTGTTGATTTAGTGTCCGGACTTGAGGTCCCCGTTATCCTGAAGAACCAATGGCTCATCTTTCAAAAAGAAGATGTGATTAATGGGCGAAAAATTCGCGTAACCTACGATTATGGCATCGGACACAATTTTGCCTACATTTTACCCGCTGAGCCATTGCCAAACACGGTTGTTGTCACCGTAGAAGAAAATTCTGTTGCGATCGGCTCTTGTCAGAATGTCCACACGGTTGGCTCTGTTGTGCTGTTTGAGTGTAAAGAAGAATTTCTTCCCGAGATACAAATTGATTATCAATATGCCGCACAGGAGTTCAGGCAATTCACAATTGAAATTACTGATCCAGCCATCCAGGCAAAGCTAACACCCGTCGTTATGGCTAAAGCGCGATGGCAAGTTTCGACCGAAAACGGTGATGAGATTACTGAATATAGTGTAAGAGATAAGACCGTTTTTCTTTCGGCTAATGTCGCGGTAGATCCAGATGAAAAAATCAGAATTATACTAACAGCAAAAATACAAGAAAAGTAAGCTTTACTCCAAGCGTGCCGTCTGAATAAGCTGTTTAGCATGAGCTAGACTTGAATCGGTAATTTTTGTTCCTGATAGGAGACGGGCGATTTCCTCGGCACTGTCACTTCTGGAAAGTCGAGAAATTGTAGACTCAGTTCTCTGCCCGTGATCGACTTTATGAACAAGAAAGTGAGAGTCGGCATAAGCAGCGACTTGTGGAAGATGCGAAATACAAACGACCTGGAAAGATTTTGACAAATCTTTAATCTTGCGACCGACAATGTCGGCGACACGACCCGAAATCCCTGTGTCAATTTCATCAAACACGAGAACACAAGCGTCAGCATCTGCGGCGAGGACGCGTTTCAGGCCCAACATGATCCGAGAAATTTCACCGCCAGAGGCGATTTTATGCAGAGGAAGAGCTGGTTCTCCTGGATTGGATGAAAGTAGGAATAGAGCGCGTTCAGCCCCGTTTTCAGATAGTTCTGAAAATGAATCTGAAAGAGAGTTCCACATGTTTGCTGGCTTTTCTCCAAGAACTTCGAGTCCCAAAGAAAGAAGAGGTTTTTTGACGGGTGAAAATTCAATGATAATAGCGGCGCCAGGCATAGCGAGATCAGAAAGCTCATTTTTTAACTTTTCTTGAATAAGTCGCGCTGCCCTTTCTCTCGCTTTGGAAAGGGTTTTCGAAGTGTTCTGGAGAACCTGGATTTTAAGAGCTAATTCGGTTAAATGCGATGTAACTTCATCCTCGGCAGATTCGAGGAATTTAATTTCTTGCTCAAGTGAAGCCATTGCTTCCAGGAGTTCTTGGGTGTTCGTAACGGAAATCTTTCTAAAAAAGTCTTGGTAACCAGCGAGTCTTTCTTGCTGATTTTTCAGACTTTCTTCATCGAGATCAAGTGACGAAAAGCGGCGGTTTACTTCGTAACTTAAGCCTTCCAGTTTGTCAGCCAGTTCTGAAGCCTCTTTAGATAAAGGATTCCATGAAGAATCAGTCTCTAAATCTCGTTTCCCAAGACTACTCAGAAGTCTCGTGACTTCTCTGAGAGGGGCACATAAACTTTTTCCTGCAGCACCTTCGTCGAGAAAATTGATGATCTTAATAAGAATCTCTTTTGTCTGGAGTGCTGTTTTTGCCTGAGAACATTTAGAGGATATTTCTTGAAACTCTTCGGAAGAAGGGGCGAATTCTTTTAACTCTGAAAAGCGAAATGAAAGATAATCTCGTCCTTTGCTGTGAGTTTGAAATCTTGTAACTAGCTCCTTGATACGCTCAAGGTGATCGAGGCAATCACCGTAGGCTTTTTCAACATCAGATTTTAAATTGGGTTTTTGTAAAAAGAGGTCTATGTACGAAAGGTGATTTAAAGGATCTAATAGCTTTTGGTTTTCGTGTTGACCAAAAATGTCGATAAGAGAACAGGTAAGATCCTTGAGACCTGAAAGCGTTACTGGCGTGTCGTTAATCCAAGCCTGTGATTTACCTTTTACTGTAAATTGACGTCTGATGATGATCGAAACGCCATGTTCATCTTCTTCGATTGGAAGTCCGAGTTTTTCTAACACAGAACGCGCGGGATGATTAACTGGAGCGGAAAACATTCCCGTGATCAAAGCGGCTTCACATCCTTTTCGTATGATATCAGGGCTTCCTTTAGCTCCGAAGAGTAAGCTTAAAGCTCGAATGAGAATTGATTTTCCGGTCCCTGTTTCTCCCGTAATAACGTTAAAGCCTTCCGAGAAATCGATCGAAAGAGAATCAATAATCGCGAAA
>CAILAO010000380.1 GCA_903832105.1 uncultured Pseudomonadota bacterium
CTTACTTAAAATCGGTGAACAGAGGAAAAAGATATGGACTACGGAATTCGAATTCTGAAAGAAGTTTTAGATCGCGTCACGGCGATGACGGTTGAAGAGTATAATGCCCTCTATGCGAGTGTTGAGGGCGTAAATGACATTAAATTAGCGGCCATCGAATTTACATCCACCGTAGAATATCTCGCTCCTCACGATAAAGATGCCGCGAGCCTGACCAGTATGTACACGGAATCTCACAAGAAAGCCAGCTACACATTCCCTCAGATTTCTGAGCATTATGGCTTTGATACGGCTTATTCGGTGGCATAGAGGAGAGTTTATGAAAGAGAGCACATTCCAATTTTTAGGTTATCGGATTTCTAAAATAGAATGCGTCATCAAGGACAACTTCAATACGACGGAAAACAAGCTTGCGCAATCTATCCAGGTGCAGCTCAACTATAATGAGCATAATAGTCGCTTTGTTGAAGTGGTTTTACAGATTGACGTGAAATCAGCGGATGAAACCTTCTATTTTTTTATCACCATCAAAGGTGGTTTTCAAGCGGAAGAAGAGATGCCCCCGGAACTCTTCGATGTGATGGCAAAACAAAACGCCCCGGCAATTTTATTTCCATTCGCACGAGCGATCATCACGAGCTATACCGCCCAGGCGAATATCCCGCCAATTATTTTGCCAACCGTTAATTTTGCTGCGCCGCCTCAAGAAAAAAAAGAATCGTAAGACGTTGCGTCTAAAAGCTGGATGTAACGTTTGCAACGGGAACACTGTACGAGTTCGGTGGCGAAGCGCCGTTGCGCAACGGCGTGTCGCCATCTATTTAGAATAAAAGGCAAAATAAAAGCGAAATTTTGCTTAAAAAATACTTGACGAGTAATCTATTTAGAATTAATATGGCTTTTGCCGACAATTGTTACTATAATAGGTATTTTATCAGAAATCCCATTTCACAACAACTGAATAATTCAATCAAAATGCGTACATTAGAAAAGGTTCTAGAAAAAATACACGTTACTCCTGAAAATGGGCTTGTCTTATGTCACAAACCTGACCAAAGGAGTTATATTGGTGAGCTTTATCATATTCAAGAAAAGGCTTCCAAACTTGGAGCTACTGCTGTCTTTTTTCGTAGAAAATATAATGAGAATAATGACATAATCGGTTCTCAACCGGTGCTTTATATTTACGAAAAAGAGGATGATTTTTTCGAACGCCCAGAGTGTAAAGATTTAAAAGATTTACACGCCAAAATTTGGAGTGCTGGTGACATTGATGTGTATTTTATTGTATCTACGACAAGAATAGATATTTTTAATGCCCGCAAACCTGCGGAGGTACAAGAAAATGCTCCAGACAAGTTAAATATAGAAAATTTACTTTTGGTAAGTGAAGCTTTAGAAAAATTCAATGACCAGCGTTTTTCTGCAATGGTATTTGGAAAAGGGATTTTTTGGGAACAAGAGGATTTTTTTGACAGTAAAAAGGATAAAAAATTTTTCAACAATCAACTCAAAGAAGAAAATGCGCCTTTTCATCAATTGTTAGAATATTTGATGGATTCTCGTGAACATTTAAAAGCAAATCCAAATGGGCTTTCACCAGAAACGATTGATAAGTTATTGATTATCTGCATATTAGTAAAATTTTTAGAAGAGATAAAAGATGATGATGGGAGGCATACTTTAAGAACTGTTTTTGAAAATAACGGGATTAGTGACTTTGCAGAAGCCATAGAAAAAGGAAAGGGACTATCTATCTTAAAGGATTTAGCCAGTGAATTCAATGGGAACATATTTGATAATTTTTCAGATAAAGAAAAACAGCAAATAGAACAAATTGATTTGAAATTAGTCGCTGATTTTCTAAGAGCTAAACTTGATATTTCCAGAAAACAATATTTTCTTTGGAAACAGTATAGTTTTAATTACTTGCCTGTAGAACTTATCAGTTCTATTTATGAAAGGTTTTTGCCAAAAGAAAAAGGTGTTGTTTATACGCCACCTTTTTTGGTGAATTTCCTTGTTGATGAAGTCATGCCTTTGGATAAAGCGGAAATATATTTTTCTCGTAATCAATTTAAAGTGCTTGATCCAAGTTGTGGTTCGGGAGTTTTTCTCGTAGCTGCCTATAGACGATTGTTGCAATGGTGGTCAGTTAATCATTATGAGAAAACACAGGAAATTAAGTTTCCTGATAAAAATATTTGCCAAGAAATCTTGGAGAATAATATTTTTGGCGTGGATATTAACGATACTGCCACACTGATTACTATTTTCAGTCTGACGATTGCTTTATTGGATAAACTTGAGCCCAAAGAAATTTGGAATGATTTGAAACTCCAGAACCTACAAGACAATATTCAACATAAAAATTTCTTTGAATGGGCTACTGATCTTGA
>CAILAO010000381.1 GCA_903832105.1 uncultured Pseudomonadota bacterium
ACCAAACGACACCACTCCATCCATCAGATGTGAGGGATTTAAAACGCCGGCCAGAGTTCCAAGGGTTGGGAAAGTCTGATTTAAAAGATCTCGAGTAATTGCGTTTGCGGCAAGCTGGAAAGGAATTGAAAGTGCGTTGGATAAGATGGGGTTAAACCCCAGGCTAGTCTGAAACTTCTCTATCCCATACTGCCCCAAACTAGAAAACAAATCCGGCCTAATCGCTGAGAACGCTTTCTCAAGAGTCGTCCCTGGATTTAAGATCTGCTGGCCTTGAATCGCCGTAACCGATAATCCGATAATATTGGTATTATTGGCCTTTGGGAGAATCTGTAAAACAGGGGTTGCCTCTTGAATTTGAGGCGGCGGCAGGAACATCGCCGGCGTGGAAACAAAAGCAAAAAGATTGTTGGTAAGGGTAAAAGACAAAAGAAGAGCTATGGCTAACGATTTGAGGCCGCGGGATCTCATGGCTCTATGATAATGGAGTTTGCCTGAATCTTAAATATTAATTTTGCCTCTAAAGAATTATCCGAACAGATCAGAGTGGCTGCCCGTTCGAACGAAGCAAATCTCGGATGGACTTAGTTTATAGATAAGAAGCCAATCCGCCTCGATGTGGCATTCCCGGCAATTGGCAAATTCTCCTCTCAAAGGATGGTCTTTGTATTCTTTGGGAAGCAGACGTCCTTCGATCAGTAAATCCATGACACTTTTAAGGCTTGGGATATCTTTGCGGCGCTTTCCGGCAAGCTTTAGATCCTGCTTGAATTTCCGGGTAAAAACAGACGCTTTCAAAGATTATATCCCAAGTTTTTTATAAAGGTCTTTGGCGTCCTTGGCCTTGATTACCCTTCCCTCTTGGGCGTCCTTAATAGCCTTAAGCGTGGCCTTGTTGGGAAGCACTATATCAAAAGGAATTGCTTTTCTTAAGGTAACCTGTCTAAAAAAAAGATTGATGGCCTCTGAACAGGATAATCCCAGCTTATGGAATATCCTATCAGCCTCAAGCTTTAAGCCCGGCTCGGTTCTAGCACGGATCATTGCGGATTTAGTCATAAAGAATTTATCCTCCATGGCTATAGTGTATCCCATATGTGGTACATTTTCAAGAGGCCTTTTCATTGTGGGATTTTCATTGCCTTTTGGCCAACCTTTCCCTGGGATGGAATTTTTGATGGGCCCTCTTTAAGTCCTTGGAATCCAGACGGGTGTAAATCTGGGTGGTCGAGATTCTTTTGTGGCCCAGGATCGCCTGGACTGTCTGGATGGGCGCTCCCCCTCTTAGCATGTGAAGGGCGCAGGCGTGGCGCAGGCTGTGAGGGGTGATAAGTTTCGTGAGCTCCGATGTTTTCTTGTAGCGGGAGAGGATAGCGTTGATAGACCATTCGGGGAGCGAGCCTCCCCGCTCTGTCAAAAAAAGATGGTCCTCGCCAGGGCTTCTTAAATACTTGGGGCGAGTGACCAGAAGATATTTTTGAATCAGTGCGCAAGCCTTTCGGCCCAAGGGCGCAGTCCTTCCTTTACATCCTTTACCTGAGCGGACCCTGACGAGTTCTTCCTTTAAATCAACATCACCCACTTTTAAATCCCTTGTCTCCTGATTCCTAAGGCCTGAAGAGTACATGAGCTCTAAGATGGCGCCGTCTCTTATGCCGTGATAGGTGTGTTCGTCGGGTTGATCCAGAAGATACTTCAGGGTTTTCTCGGTGGGTACGGACTTTAAGAGCTGTTCTTTTTTAAGAGGCATTAAGTCTTGGGTGGGGTCATAAAGCATAGCACCCCTCTGGTGACAAAAGCGGTGGAATCCCCGGATGCGTGAGAGGTGAAGCCTAAGAGTTCCGTTTGAGAGAGTTTGTTTTAAATAAAGAACGTAGCCTTCCAGATGGTCTTCGGTGACTTGGGTGGGTTTTAGGTGAAAGTTGTTGTTTAAGTATTCATCATAGCGTCTTAGGATATGGGCGGCTCCTTCAAGGGCTGAGGGGCCGTAGTTTTTCTCCTTCATCCACTCGATGTATTTTTGAATCATGACTTTTCTCTGGGGTGAGTCTTACGATGGACTCGTTTTAGGTCCGAGATCTCAAGTTTTGTATAGACCTTGGTGCTTTCTAAGGACGAATGACCCAGCATCTCCTGGACGTGGCGGATGTCGGCGCCGTGCCGTAAAAGATGAGTGGCAAAGCTGTGACGTATCATGTGAGTCCT
>CAILAO010000382.1 GCA_903832105.1 uncultured Pseudomonadota bacterium
AGGTGAAAATATGAGGCACATAAACGGCTTAGACTACCTGCGAGTCATCGCGTGCCTCCTGGTAGTAGCCCTGCACACGAACCCGTTTAATTACGAGTGAATGAGATATTGAGACGCCAAAAGTCTCGTCTATAAATGCTATAAAATTCAGTACAGCGATGGAATCCCAGCCTTCTATATCGCTCAGTTTAGAAGATAAAGACAAATCGAGAGCGGGCTTTTCAAGGAGATTCTTGAAACTTGTTAAAAACTCGTTTCTATCCATAATATCAATGCCCCTATTCAATGGAGATTAATCAAGAAACCGATATGCGAATTCTATCAAGAGTGGGTCTTGATAGCTATAACAAAGAGAGAAAACTGGAACGATTGCGTCCATAATCGATACTAGATTGCTGTCAAAAAAGGCGCCGAAAAAGCGTTCAATTATTGCAGCGATATCTTCGGTGCCAAGCATCCCAAAGCTTTCGAATGTTTGAGTAAAGATCGCGACGACCTTTTGGTGATCCTGGATTTTCCTGCGGAACATTGGAAGCGCATCAGGACAAAAAAAACCATCGAGTCGATGTTTGCCACAATTCGACTTAGTACCCGCCGAACAAACTATAGGTAGCGCAATGGATATATTGGATACTCTGCTGGAAATGAGATATTATTGAAAAACTCTTGAATCATTATTTGATAGACGATACCTATGTATATCATCGAACGGGAAGGGGTTGGAGGTCAACAAAAACATGAAAAAAATTCGATTCGCACTTGTCGGTTGTGGGCGCATTGCGCGGAAACACGCGGAAATTCTTTCGAAACAGATTCCTGAAGCGATGCTTGTTGCTGTATGCGATATCATTCCGGAAAGAGCGAAAGCATATGGGGATAAATATGGGGTGCCTTATTTCACTGATATGCATCTGATGCTAGAAAATATGGAAAAACAAATCGATGTCATTAACATTCTGACGCCCAGCGGTTATCACTCCCAGCATGCGATTTCGCTCGCTAAGTATAAAAAGCATATTATTGTCGAAAAACCAATGGCTTTGACTCTTGAAGATGCGGATCAGATGATTCGAGTGTGTGATGAAATGCGCGTCAAGTTGTTTGTCGTGAAACAAAATCGGTTTAATTACCCGGTGCAAAAACTGCGTTCTGCGATTGAGCAGAATCGTTTTGGCAAACTCGTCATGGGGACTATACGAGTCAGATGGTGCCGTGATCAAAGTTATTATGCGCAAGATAGTTGGAGAGGAACCTGGAAGTATGATGGGGGTGTTTTGACAAATCAGGCTAGTCATCATATCGATTTATTGGAATGGATGATGGGAGAGGTTGACACGGTTTTCGCAAAAACCGACACTAAGCTCGTGAACATCGAAACAGAAGATACCGGAATAGCTCTTTTGACATTTGCAAATGGCGCTTTTGGAATTATAGAAGCCACAACCGCGACTAGACCGAAGGATATTGAAGGATCAATCAGTGTTTTAGGAGAAAAAGGCACAGTGGAAATTGGAGGGTTCGCGGTCAATGAGATGAAAATTTGGAATTTTAGTGATCAGCGCCCTGACGATGCGGAGGTTGTGCAGAAGTTTCGCCAAAACCCGCCAGATGTATATGGATTCGGACATTTTGCGTATTTTAAAGACGTGATTGATTCTATACTTTTGGATAGGAAGGCATTGGTCGATGGACTTGAAGGCAGAAAATCCCTTGAGCTAATCACGGCGATCTATGAGTCAGCGGAAACAAACCAAGAGGTTCGACTGAGATTTAAACCTAGCCGTTGTAGACTAGGTCGTTAATTTTTAAAAAAGATGGGTCATTATGGAAAAAAACTACGAAATATATCCTGACGTCGTATTCGGTGTGTCCCCTCAAATTGGTTCATATGTCATTATTGGTGTCCCTGCGAGTCACAGCAAAGATAGCGCTAAGGGTACGATCATTGGGAACAGGGCCAAAATTAGATCTCATACTGTCATTTACTCTCATAACATTATCGGAGACGATTTTCAGACCGGACACCAAGTAATGATCAGGGAGAGTAATCAAATCGGGAACTCAGTTAGCGTCGGAACAGGTACAGTCATCGAACATCATGTCGTGATTGGAAACAATGTCAGGATTCACTCGAAGGCATTTATCCCGGAGTTTACGACCATTGAAGACGGTGCGTGGATCGGGCCTAACGTTGTGATAACAAACGCAAAATACCCTCTCTCGAAGGGGGTTAAAGAAAACCTGCAAGGAGCCCGGATTAAAAAAGGTGCCAAGGTAGGAGCCAATGCGACGCTTCTACCGGGAGTAACGATCGGCGAAAATAGTCTTGTTGGAGCTGGCTCAGTAGTCACAAAAGATGTTCCGCCAGGATCCGTCGTTGTCGGAAATCCCGCCAAGTTGATTAATTCAGTGAAAAATCTTCCCTATGAAGGTACACAATGAGTTTCAAAAATGGAGAGGAATTTTCTTTCTTCAGTTTGCCAGCTAATTTCCGTTGCCGCTTTTTCAGCGCCTGCTTTCTTCGCTCTTATTTCATCCAATGATATCGATGCAATCATATTTAACAGAGCGTCCCTACCTTCGGGCATAACCCAACCGCAAGAATGTAATTCAGTTTCTTTTACAAGTTCAGGAAAATTAGGGACCAATACCGGGATCTTTGCCAGTAAATATTCGAAAAACTTGTTGGGAAGACAATAATAGTAACTAAGACATGTATTCTCTACGGAAACGATCCCGATATCTGCGCTCATTGTATACTGCAGCAACTGATTGGGTGGAACCGCAGGATGAAAGTGAATATTGTGATGCCGAGATGAATATTGCTTTATCATGTCAACCAACCCGCCAAAACCCATGAAAATCAAGTGACATTTAGGGTTGACATGACTAAATACATCTAAAAAAAATTCAATATTTCTTCCTTGATCCAGAAGGCCTTGTGCGACGAAAATAATATCATCCTTGTTTAGTGTGAAGATTTCACGAAATCCCAAAAACGGAGCGGGATCGAGATTCCTGTTGAACGGAATATTTTGGGGAACATTTTTGATCACAAGAGGCCTTTTTATTTGGTACGTTTTCATATACCAATCAGCGATTGAATCGCTAACGACCAATATATGATCGCAGTGCAAGACTAGCGACTTCTCGATTTTTTTTGCGAGCCATTTGCGAAATCCATAAAGGCCGTTTTTCTCAGTTTCAAGTTCATGTGCATCATAAATAATTCTGCTTTTAAAAAGAATCTTTGAAACGATCCCAAGGGGAAGAGATGACAAACTGTGAACTTGGACCACTTGTGGTTTTAGATGAATCAATTTAGCAAACGCGCGAAAAAGCCATTCTAGCTTGCCAGTGAGATCACCGAGCGCTCCTGGAAGCAAACTAAAACATTTCGATGCAAGTCTGTAGATTTTTACTTGGTCTAAGATCACTTCTTCTTGCAATAATGACTTTTCCCAACGAGCTATCACTGCCAAGTGGTCGAATAAGTTCGCTTTTATAGTTGCGGAAAGCTCTTTTAATATCCTGGATTCATTGGTAAAAGTTGTCATGTAAATATGGACGCAGGTTCCTGATTTTGTCACATTGTCACTTTTCAGCGAGGGCTTATGCATGCCCACTTCCTTTTAAGATCTTTTTTAGGAGAGGCTTCAGGATAAAGAGTTTCCTATAAGACGGATATTCTGCGTGAGAGCGGTTAGGCGCTTTTATAAGTCTTTCAAACTCTTCCAGAGAAATGCCTAGTTTTTTAGATACATAAATTTTGTCTTCTTTTAGTTGAGTTGAATCGTAAAGAGGTTTTTTCATCTCAATAAGGGCCTCTTCGCGACTTAGCTGACCTGCTATGATCAGACTCGAAAGGTGTGCTTTCCTCTTATCGAAGCCAAACTTCGTAGGCAGATAGTATCTTTGAAAAAATTTTGTGAAAGTAGATTCACAGTGTTTTGCCTCATAAGGACGCCATCCCAACTTTTCTTGAAGCTCCCTCATAGCGTTTTCTTTATTGTAATCAATAAAATTGAGAGGTCTTACGACTTTTACATTTTTTGCAATTAAGATATGCCAGAATATTTTGAAAAATGAAATGGCGGGATATGTTCTCAGTTTTTTTGTTCCGAAGAGCTTATGAACAGCTTTTAAGTGTCTCAAATCAAAAGCTGGAAATCCCCAGGAGGACGGAAGAGTATTCTCTGATGCAATATTTCCCCCGCTCAAAAGATATTTAATTTTTTTTTCTCTTAAAACTTTATAGACTGCTCCGACGAAAGCGTCGTCTTGCGGAATGTCTTGATTTGGTAGGCCGGCTTTCAGAAAAGCAAGCTGAAGATCTCGCATTTCCTCCCAATCAACAACATAAGTGTACAAATCAAAGTTCAACTTTTTGACGATATTTTCGATGTTTTTAACAGCAAGCTCTGAATTCCAACCAGCATCGACATGGACGCAGAGTGGACGTAAGCCAGTTTCTTTGGCAAGCAAGGCAACATATGAGCTGTCCACGCCTCCACTCAGACCAATGAGGCAATCGTATTCCTTATTTTTTCCTTCACGTTTAATAGTTTGGGTTAAATCATCAAGCTTCTTTTTTCCTTCTTCGCCGCGATACCAATGCTTAGAACGAAACAATTTGAAATCCTGGCAATAACTGCAGATTCCTTGATTGTTGAACGTAATCAGAGGGTCTGAGGTATCCATTAAACAGGTTGAGCAAACAGTGGTCTGCTTTGAATAACTTTCCATAGCATCTCCCAACGCTTCTAGTGAAGCCTCCCATCTCTTTTAAAAGACTCTGCAATCTTCTCGATATAGTCAGCCATGGCTCCATAGACTTTATCAGCTCTGAACTCGTTCTCAAATAAACTACTTGCACGGCATCCCATGCTAGAAAGAACCTCTTTATTATTCGCTAGTTGCGTTAGCTGGTTATAGAAATCTTCTGGGTCGCCAGATCTAAAAGTAACTCCGACACCTTTATCCTTGAGAAGCGAAGCAAGTTTTCCCTGGAGGCTGCTTATAACAGGCAAACCAGCGGAGAAAGACTCGATAACCTTTGTCGGGATAGAAGCAAGAAAATCACGCCTATTCCGATAGGGCGCAAGGCTGATATGAGAAAGTCTCGCAAGAACGTAGCCCTCGGGAAAGCCAACCCATCCAGTAAAAAGGATGTTTGAACATCCTTCTGCCATTCGTTTGAAGTGTGAGAGTTGATCCCCCGCTCCTGCAAAAACAAATCGAACTTTTTCATTGCGTTCTTGAAACTGTCTTGCTCCTTTGATGACCGTTTCTAGATCAAACTTGCTCGACATTGTTCCGATCATTGATACAACGATGTCATCGGAACTTTCTGTAATATCGAGATTTTTCCAATATGTTTTTGCTTTTAGAAGTTCTTCGTCGGAAGGCTTTTTAGACGTGTGTGCAAGCCAGAAATGCTGATCCCATTCTGAGGGTTCGCGATTTGATAGTCGCTGTCCCCAATGAATAAATTCTTTGGTTATTCCTGATAGAGCCGTGGCTTTTTTACAAGCCCGCTTTAAATACAAACGATAGGGAGTCATCGCTAAGGAAACAAACGGTTTAAGTATCGAAGGGCTCACGTCGATAAAAATATCGGGCCACATGTCACGCAAATCGAGAATAACAGGTGTTTTGTTGAGTTGTCCATAGGTGGTCGCGGAGTCGGCCAATTCCGGAGTCGGCATGCAGCAGAGAATGACGTCCGGAGACATTTTTTTTCGAATCTCCCTTTCGAAGACATGGGCAATTTGCCAATGATTCAGCAAACGACTAAGCGAGACATTTTTTTTGTAAGGAATCGGTGAGTGCATTAAAAAAAGGCGGTAGTTGGACTGAATATGAATTTCCTTGTTTGATTTGACATGAAAATTTTTATTGATATGATCAAAAGATGAAGTCCACCTGTTACCGCTTAATCCCAGTGACATAAATTTGCTAACTTCGTTTTATTCCTAATGGCACCCATGGCCGGAATTGATACACGCGACAAGCCAAGATTCGGTTTTCCGATAACCTTGTCATGTGTCTTTCGGCAAAACCTAT
>CAILAO010000383.1 GCA_903832105.1 uncultured Pseudomonadota bacterium
AGTATTCCTATTACTACGCGGCCGATCGCGGTGGAGCTGTCTAAGTTTTCGCGGACGGATATAAAATCTACGTTCTTGTCTCGAAAAAGATCAATGAGGGCGTAGAGGTCGCGCGGATTTCGCGTTATGCGGTCAAGTCTGAAAAATATTATGCCGTCAAACTTTCTTTCCTTTTCGATATTATCAAGGATCAGCTGAATTCCCGGCCGGTTCAAATCTTTTCCGGAATAGCCGTCATCGTTGATGATGCCGTTTTTTCCGAGATCCGCAAGTTCATAGCCGAACGCATCCAGCATGTTTTTGCAGTGGTGCGCTTGCGCGTCCAGCGTCGTGAAATCGCCCTGTGCCTGATCGTCGGTCGAGCATCGGGTGTAGATCACGAATCGTTTTTTTTCTTTTGATCTAATTATTTGTGTCATCCGCGTCTTTCAATGTCGTGTGTTAATTTCGACCCAACCCTATAATGAAAGCTGTCACAAGTCAATCTATATGAAGATGTTACAGCTGTTCTGCTCGGGGATCGCTGAAACGCACTCCCTATCGCTATATACGAAGATTTCCGGCAGGGTGACGGATATTTTTTATTTTTTGAAGTTTTTTTCGTCACTTTTGCAAAAGTCTTCGTATGTAGCAATTAGAGGAGCGTTATGGGCGAAAGGCAAATATCAAACTTTGAGAAACGGTTTAATCGGGGATTCGTTGTTGTGTATCCGGAGAAACCCTTGGAGGGTGCGGCACGGAGAATGCAAAACCAGAAAATCCTTGAAGCCGTCAAAGCCGTACTAACTGGCATATTAAAAAGAGAGCCGACGCCTGATGAACTATCTGGATGCAAACCACTTACTCGAAAGAAAAAATTATAATTTGGCCTCAAGCGGGACTGATCAGCTGGATTTCTGGACACAGCCAAAAAAAGGGGTGTCCAGATTAGCCAAAACTATCGCGGATTATTTGAAGAATGGGAAATGCGCGAGGTTCGCTGTCTTGTCAGGAGCGCTCAGCGTGATTATCTCTGTTTGAAAGGCGAGGGTTTTGAGGATCTGTTGCAGGAGTGTTTGATTCATTGGTTTTTCATGAAAGATCAGTATCGACCGGAGGAAGGAGCGTCGGAGCGGACTTTTCTGAACAGGGTCACGCGCAACAAACTGGCCGATCTTATGCGTATTAAGGGGGCTAATAAACGAAAGGTCTTCTATATGAGCGAATCGCTTGACGCGATCGACGAGGACGGGGAATCAAGCGGTGCAAAGGAGAAGATATTAATGGTTGATGAACAGGTGGTGCAAAAAATAACCGCGGCGGATCTTCCGGAGGCAATGACGCGGGTAACCGACAAACTTTCTTTCAGGCAAAAGCAACTTTGCCGGTTTCTTATGGAAGGCGTGAGCATTAAAGGGGCAGGCGAAAAAATGAACATCCCGAGAACGACGCTTAATGAGGAAGTTAAACGTATTCGCGTGATATTTCAAAATGAGGGATTGGAAGAATATTTATGGTGATTAGAGAGGAGGAACAAAATGGACTTGGTTTATAAGTTTGAGTTTGATGAACGGATCGACAAGCAACTCGTTCAGGAGCAGATGGAATCGGCGATGCGCGCGGCGCGGGGCGTCTTTGGAAAAGCCCGGGTCAAAATGGACGGATCGTTTCTCATGTCCGGGCATAAGGTCATCATTCACGTTACTGATGAAGTCGGCGCTTTGCTCGCGAGCGTCTTCACGGAATGCGCGACCGAAAAGATTGGGGAAGAGTTTTTTATTGTTGAACGAGCCCCGAAGAGCAAAGAAAGGAGACCAGATGAAAATTAATAAGGGCTGGAAGGAAATCTACAAGGGCTTGAGCGATTATAACCGGCGCAAGATGATTGAAGCAAACCGGCCGTTCGGCAAGGATCCGAAAGAGTTCAAAGAGATGGCGATGTGGATTCTCGCGGGCCTGTCGATCTTCGGGGTTGTCTTGAATGTGCATAAAGACCCGGCCG
>CAILAO010000384.1 GCA_903832105.1 uncultured Pseudomonadota bacterium
ATAGGTTTTGCCGAAAGACACATGACAAGGTTATCGGAAAACCGAATCTTGGCTTGTCGCGTGTATCAATTCCGGCCATGGGTGCCATTAGGAATAAAACGAAGTTAGCAAATTTATGTCACTGGGATTAAGCGGTAACAGCCGGCCTTTCCGGCGGTGATATTGTGAAAAAAGTGAGTCCCGCTGGAAGGCTCCACTCTAAAATGATCCAGCCCTGCTTCGACAATGACTTCAGCGAATGAAATCTGTGACCAGGTTACAGGAACTCCGAGAGATGGGTCAGATGTTCCCCATCGACCGATGCCGATAAGCAGATAGGGCGTCTTTGTTTTTGCAAAGACACTATTAAGGGTCCCGATTTCGGAGGCAATTTTAGTTGTGACCAGAGGGTCAAAACGGTCCGGAATGATATAAACAATATGGCGAATATCCCGAGTGCGCCTGTTTCCTAAGGTTCTCGATGAGCGAGCCAAAATTCTTTCGTGAGGAGTTGGTCTTATCTCGACAAGCTCCAAACCCTGCTTAGCCAAGTAAGGACGAATTTGCAGCAAATAAAACGTGTTCCTATTTAGATTGACAGCGAACTCGATTTCGACTGGCCCTGCAAATGATTTTGCGCCAGTTTCGAGAATGTAGGACAAAATTTCAGAAAGAGGAAAGAGATCGTTTTTTAGGACATTCGAGAAATTGACGACCCGAACTCCCGGTCGGTTGATACCGTCATAAACGCAATCATTCTCTATTGAGTAGGTTCCGCCGACGGCTGCAAGCGTGCCGTGCTCCTCAGCGATATTTAAGCCGAGTTCGACGAGAGCATCGTTTAGGCTCAGCGATTTATTCAAATGTTCGTGCCTACTATTTGAGGTGTTTGCGGCACCAAAATCGAGGGCCCAAAACTTCTTTTGAGAGAGTTTTAACAGATCACGAGGCGTTGGAAACTGGGGAAAAATTTGAGGGTGCCTTGGACAAAATCTCAGAGCAAGACCGCCCTCAACAACAGTTTTACCGAAACCTAAGACCACATGAGCGCTTCCGTCGAACGGACTGATGTGACTAATGGGATAAAAATTATAGGATTGCGCGACACCAGAAAAGCTTGGATAGAAGTACTGTCCATGTTGCTCACCCACGGTCTCTTGAATGATAATGGACATCTTTTCTTCTTCAAGTCTGAAAGAACTGTTTTCAATATAGGTTTTTGCTTCTTGTGAAAATGTCGAGGCATAGACCGCTTTTATTGCATCACAGAGCTGAAAAAGACGTGCCTCCAAAGACACGTGATTATTTGGAAGCATGATTGTGTTGTAGATACCCGCAAAGGGGTGATCCTGAGAATCCTCAAAGAGACTTGAAGATCGAACGGCTAGGGGGCCTGAGATAAATTTAAGAAAAACCCTTAAATTTTTAGTGAGAATTTTCGGTAGACAAGCTTCGGAAAATAATTTCCTAAGAGTCTGATCGTCCTTAATAAGAAGCGCTTTTGAGGAGAGTTTGTTTTCCTCTAAAAACTGGTCAAATTGGTCACTTGCGATGACGAGAGACTTTGGTACTGTAATGGAAACGTCAAATATTTTGTTCTTTATCGTTTGATTGGCTAAAAGATAATTGACGAAAGCGAGGCCGCGAGCCTTTCCACCCATGGAACCTAGGCCAATCCTCTCAAAGAGGAAAGACCCATCAAAAGACTTGATGTTAAAATCCGAAACACTCGCTCTTTGGTGAAGTTCACGCTCCTCAAGAAGGGATTGGACCAAAAATGAACGGAGTTCTTCGCTGGTTTCAAAATCACTGATGTTCACAGGTCGAATGAGATTGGCGAGTTTAAACTCGCCTCGCGCAAACAGCCAATGAGAAAAATCGTTGTGCTGTGAATGCCATTCAAGGGATTTGATGGGTACCGTCTGTAGTGCGAGTTCTAGCTCTTTAACAGTGGAAGTTCGCGCGACTTCTTCGCCAAGAGAATTTCGGAATACAAAATCTCCAAAGCCAAAATATTCAAGAAGAAATTCGCGTAAGTCTTGGAGCATTGTAGAAGAATTCTTACTGACGAAATGAGCGCCCTTTTCATGGGCGATCTCGGCATTAGAAATATCGGCGGATTGGAGAATGACAGGAATATGACGGTTGACAGACTTGATGTATTGAGTGAGCGTAAATCCAGCGGCGTCGTCAAGCGCGCCTTGACGCGGAAAAGTAATGTCTGAGATCACCCCAAGAATGTTATCGCGATAACTATTAAATAACGACAAAGCTTCTTCGTAGCTCTTTGCCAAGAGGATTTTAGGCCTTGCCCTGGTGCGGGCCATTGCGTCTGCAACATTTAGGCGTTCCCCGAGAAGACGCGTTGTCTGGCGCATGATCTCTGAATAAATAATGGGAAGAAAGATTGAGTAGTACCTGGGTGAATCTTCGACAACGATAATAACGCGGACATCTCCGCGCTGAGTATCGTAAGACACGTTGTTTTGATCTTCGAGCCATTTAGCAATAGCAAAGAGTAACTTAGAATCGCCCGTCCAAACAAAAACATTATTCACAAGAGATTCGAGATCAATCGAAGACAGCTTTTTTAGGTCGTCTGTCACATGCGTCAGAAGAACGATTGGGAGGGATGGATGGGCTTCTCGAATACGAGTAACAAATTGAAATAGATCCAGATCGTGAAGCTTAGTTCCCGTGATTACGAGATCAATTTTCGTATGTGCAAGAATCTGAAGAGCCTCATTAGCGGTCGTCGCCTGCCTGATTCTCGGCATAAACCGAGTGTTGTGATGTTGATGTTCTGAGAGGGGTTGGTCCTGCAACAAACCATCTCGCTCCATGATGAATGATTCATAAAGACTACTGACCATCAATATGTCGCTGACTCGATAAGCCATAAGGTCAGGGAGTTGATCGAGACTAATAGAGGAAGCTAGTTTCTTATCATCCATAGCACTGGGTCTCACAAGTGGTAAAACAATCGAGATATATTAAGCGATTTTCGCAGGATGGACAATAATGTCAAATTTTTATACAAACTGTCTAAAAACTTTACAGATCAATTGGGAGCAAATTTTTCAATCTCAATAATATCAGCAAGATAGCGCTGGACTAACCATTGCACAGGGCCATCTTCGGCCTGAGTTCGCTTTCCTACAAGGAGGAAACATCATGGAGCGTGACTGTGAGCGAAAGGTTGGATTCGGTGTTTTTTTTGTACTTCTTCTAATCTCCCTAACATCACTACTGTCCTGCGGTCGATCAGATCCTGAAGATGAGTCCGAGCAAAATTATCTGGACTCGATTAAACCAGAGCAAATTCAAAAGCTCTCTCGCGACAAAATTGTTGGGTATGCAAAGTCAGGCGTAGGAAGCAACTACGTTTGGGGTGGTGATCAGTGGGACCCCGCAAATCGAACATGGGGAGGAGCAGATTGTTCGGGGTACGTAGGCAAAGCTTGGGCGGTCCCCGAATACACTAATCCTAAGGCAAAGCCCAGGGCCCGCTATACGACTTATAGTTTCTATCACGAGCGAAAGCTCTGGTCGGAAATTCCTCGGGAAAAGGCACAGGCTGGAGACGCCTTGGTCATGAGGCGTGACGGCGAAGGGCATATTGTTCTTTTTGTTGAGAGAACATCTGACGGTGGATATTTGTTCATGGAAGCCAAAGGTGTTAACTATGGCATTGTGGCAACAAAAAGAAAAACCATGCTAGATGGCTACATCGCGATTACCAGAAAAACTCTGGAGGAAGAAAGTCTGTCCGCGAGTCCATCCCCAACCCCGTCTTTATCGGGATCGGAATCCTCAGGGCAGCAGGAACAACAAGAACCCGGGACTATCCCAGTGGTGGCAGTGCAAGGCACTCCAGGAAGTGAGAACACAACGGTTCCTAGTAATACCGCGTCAGGTAGTTACAGCGTTGTGGAAATTCTCAGTGAAAACGGCCTTAACTTAAGAAAAGGACCTTCTGCAGAAGAAGATCTCATAGAAGCAATTCCCCAAGGACAAAAGTTCGTTGCATTCGCTAAAAAGGGCAATTGGTACAACGTTTGGGTTGACGGCAGGGCGGGGTGGCTTTCGGCAGGTGTTAGGGGAACCTATCTTAAAGTCAGCAATGTAAAAGATCAAAAAGTCGTTCACATTAGTGCGAAAAAAGCACTCGTCACCGATGCCGACGATGCCGAGTCAGAAGACTCTTTGGCAACGCTTTTAAAAGACCAGTATTACGTTGTGTTTGAAATGGAAGGATCTTCTGCGATAATATTTTTAGCTAATGGCTTCGGGAAAATCGAGGAGAGTGCATTTCAAACCAATTGATGGCTTATTTCTCCTTTTCTCAATGGGTAGCCTATATTTCATCGGAGGTGCCCTCATTTTGGCGGGATTTCATATCTCGATTAGCCACCACGGCCAAGCGGCCGTGGGCTAAAAGATCACCCAGGCAATAAGCACATGTATAGGTGATTTAAGCAGCTTTAGCCTTGGTGGGTTCAACAAAGAGAAATGACCATAGACCCTCTGTTTTGCAGCCGACTCGGCGGATTTCCAAAAATAGAATCTAGAACCCCTCTATTTTA
>CAILAO010000385.1 GCA_903832105.1 uncultured Pseudomonadota bacterium
GCACGAAACAACTCTTGCTTTAACCCAAGCTGAACTTACTTTTAATCTGATGGTTCAGGTGAGAAATCGAGCATTAGAAGCATATAACGAAATCATGCGTATGCCTGTTTAAGATGGATAGTTTTTGATGTTGCGTGAACTTATAAATGAGAGGGATAACCTTGGCTAATTTAAAATCATTTTTTAGCAAGAGCCTTGAACGACTAACCGTCTTTTGGAACCAGCTTTCTGGCGCTAAAAAAGCCTCTATTGGTTCCGTGGTCGCTATTGTTATTATCGGAATATTCGTTGCAATCTCAGCAAGAAGCCCCGATCCTTATGAATACGTTTTTCCTAACGTGTCATCTGAAGATGCCCAATCGATCGCGGGACACCTTAGAAAACTTGGAAATACAGATTTCATCGTTGATTCTCAAGGCGTGAAGGTTCCGTCTTCAGCTATAATGCAACTTAGATTGTCTCTCGCAGAAGAAGGCATACCATCACATGGCCAGGTTGGATGGGAGAAATTTGATTCTCAAGATTTTACGAGAACAGAGTTTGAGCAGCAAATCCATAAATTGCGTGCAATTCAAGGTGAACTGTCTCGTACCATCATGGCTGTCAATGGCGTTACTTCGGCGCGCGTTCACATCGTCATGCCAAAAGCCAGCCTCTTCGTGGAAGACAAAAAGGAACCGACGGCAGCGATTTATATCAAAACAAAGCGCGGCACCTCGCTCGAAAAAAGGCAAATAAACGGCATTGTTCACCTCGTTTCAAAGTCCGTGGAAGGCCTCAAACCAAACAATATCACGATCATCGATTCTGAAGGTGCGATGCTGACGACGGAAGAGAGCCAAGATGCTCCGGCAAAGATGACAAAAGAAATGCTGACCTATAAACGCTCCATTGAAAAAGAATTTGAAACAAAAATTCGATCGATTGTTGGTCGTATTGTTGGTCCAGACCGCGTTGAAGCAAAAGTGGATGCGATCGTCGACTTTACGCAAGAAGAACAAACCATTTCTGATGTTAATCCCGACAAAGTGGTAGCCATTTCAAAAAACGTGACAGGTCAGTCGATGAATGGTCAAGGGCTTAATCCCACCGGCATACCTGGAGCGAAGTCCAATGTCCCTGGAGAACAAGAATCCGTCAGTGCTGGGACGTCTCAAGCGAGCGGAAAGCGCGATTCTGAAATCATAAATTACGAGATTGCAAAAACCCTTAGTCACAAAACTCTTCCCATCGGAAATATTCAGCGCCTTTCAGCCTCCGTTTTGGTTGATGGGAAACAGGCGTACCCTGTTGACGGTTCAACGGCAAAATTCGAGGGACGTAACGAAGAAGAAATGAAGAAAATTGAGGATTTGGTGAAGACCACGATTGGTTATAAAGAAGGTCGTGACCAAGTCGTTGTTCATAATATGCTATTTCAACTCGACCCATTCCAGGTACAGGTCATCTCAGAGAAAAAGAAGGAAAATCGCGAGTACATCACAACACTTGCAATCTCGGCGTCTATAGCGTTAGCGTTGGTTTTGTTCTTTGCGTTCATCGTGAGGCCTTATTTCAGGTGGTTGTCTTACGATCCGGAGCGTAAAAAAGAAGAAAAACTTATTGATGAATTTAAGCCTGACCTTGAGTTGAATACGATTCAAAACATCCAAGTCAAAGAAGATGTGCCGTTTGAAAAACTTTCACCTCAAGAGCAGATTTTATTCCTCGCTCGACATGAACCAAAGAGAACGACAGAAGCTATTAGAATCCTTTTAAATCCGCATCAAACAATGGCTCACCACTAAGGTATTAAAACATGGAACGTGAAGGTGTAAAAAGACTTGGCAGATTTTTTAAGCGAACTGATAAGCTGATCAAAAAAATATCAATAAACTCGTTTTCCTTTGAGGAAATTCAACAGAATGTGACCGTATTTCCCGACAATACTCATCATACAATTTTCCACGCAAGACTTCATGACCCGAAAGAACTTGAAAAGGTCATCCGTGCCCCTGCCAAATTTGACGACTCTCTTGTCGATGAATCTCGTAGGAATCCCGTCATAAAATTGAGGGATTTTACTGAAGAGTGGCTGCGGGACAAGAGAAGGCTTCGTAAGCGTGATGACGGAGATCTTGACGATGAGTATGAGGATGAAGACTTCTCGGATATACGCGCGATGAATTCAAACTCTGGTGGAAGAAAAAGGCCATCAAATGTCAAAGCTCAAGCAAAGGAGATTCGTGACAACATAGCAGAATCTCAGACTGCGACTCCCACTGGGAAAGAGGTCATTTCAATTGCTGACCCACAGACAAACGCTTTGTCAAACGGTAACAAGGCTTCTGAAAAGGCCCCAAAAGAGGCCCACACAATTTCTCCAGACAAACTAACGATGGTCGGTCGCGCGATCCAAGATGCCGTGATACACGCACCTCACGCTGACACGGCCCGTTCGAAACATGAAAGTGCTGCGATTAAGGAAGAAAAAACGGACTTTATCCCACTCGATCTAAAGGGTCCCGAAGGAGTTGCAAAAATAGAAGAGGCAACAATTGACAAATACCACCAGCAACTAGAAGAACAAAGACTGAAGGAAATCGAAAGCGTCAAGGCAGCGGAAAAAGCCAAGGAGCTTGGCTATCAAGAGGGCATCAAGAGGGGAGAGGAAGACGCAAGGGCAAAGGTTAGAGAAGAAGCAGCGCAAATGTTTTCCCGTATTAACGAACTCGTCATCGAATTTTCAAAATTGAAGCAAACCGTTTTAAGCAATATCGAAGAGAATTTTTACGAACTCAACCAGGCCATCGCTGAGTCTCTTCTTCAAAGAGAGTTTAATATTAGCAAAGATGCTTTTGCTTCGATTGTGAAGCGAGCGGTTGCTGATTCAGTTCCGACCGACGAGTTCAAAATCAAAGTGCATCCGGAAACTTATGAACGTCTCATGAAACAAGAGTTAGCCGAGCTTAAAAGTTCTCTCGTTAAAGACGAGTCTGTGAAGGTAGATGAATTTAAGATCGATTCAAAGCTAAGCAGTATTCAAGGTAACGTGAAAGATATCGTTAAAAGCCTCTTAGAGAAAATTGACATCAACCTCTTCGAATCTAGCGAAAAGCATGAAAAGGCCGGATAATGGAACATACTGACCTCAATCTGATGAGTCAAAAAATCCGCACGTTCTCTCGTGCGGAATTGAGACAAAATTTGAGCAGCATTCCTTGGGTACGCAAGGGCAAGGTCTGCGATATCGTTGGCACGGTTGTTGTAGCCCATCTGCCGGATAGCAGTCTTGGGACGGTCGTTAACATCTCTCTACCCAAGACGCCTCACCCCGGGGAACCATCAAGCGTTTTAGCTGAGGTCGTTGGATTCAAAGACGAAAAAGCTCTATTAATACCTTTTTCGAATCTTTCAGGCATTTCCCCCGGCTGCGACATCAGCGGGCAACGCATCCTTGATCGCGTTCAAGTTGGTGATTTTCTTCTAGGAAAAGTTATCGATCCATTTATGAGATCGCTACATTTCGAGACGATTCAGATTCCTGAAAAGACAGCTTGGCTTCCGCTTGAGAAGGAAGCCCCCAATCCCATGCTTCGTACGCGCATTGAAAAGCCACTAAGCCTTGGGGTTAGGGCTATTGATGGGCTTCTCACTTTTGGAGAAGGGCAAAGAATTGGGATTATGTCGGGATCTGGAGTCGGAAAAAGTGTGTTAATGGGCATGGTCGCAAGAGGCTCGGCCGCCGATGTGAACGTCATTGGCCTCATAGGAGAGCGCGGACGGGAGGTTAAGGAATTTCTTGAGCGCGACTTGGGTCCTCAAGGACTTTCAAAATCTATCGTCGTGGTCGTAACAAGTGACCAATCACCGCTCATGAGGATTCGAGGAGCCAAAGTCGTTACAACAATCGCCGAATATTTTGCGGGAATAGGAAAGCGCGTCCTCCTCATGATGGATAGCTTAACAAGGGTCGCAATGGCTCAACGGGAGATCGGTCTAGCCATCGGCGAGGCACCGACAACCAAAGGATATCCACCTTCAGTTTTCTCACTCTTACCAAGGCTTCTTGAGCGTTGCGGGCAACAAGGTACCTGCAAGGGAAGTATCAGCGGCCTTTACACCGTTTTAGTCGATGGCGACGACTTTAATGACCCTATGCCCGATGCCGCTCGAGCGATTCTTGATGGCCACATAAATCTCTCGCGCACACTCGCCTCAAAGGGGCATTTTCCAGCCATAGAAATCACATCAAGCACAAGTCGCGTGATGCACGACATTGCAAGCAAAGATCACTGGTCTATTGCTTCTCGTATGCGCGCTCTACTTGGGGTCTACCAAGAAAATTTCGATTATGTGCAAATCGGCACGTATCAACCGGGAACCAATCCTCTGATGGACGAGGCAATCCAACTCATGCCGGCAATTGAGAAGTTTCTCCGTCAGGATCTTAACGAGCTTTCAACGCTAGACGAAGCAATCAATGGACTTTCAGTCGTTCTAAATAGTCGTACACAAGGATAGAGTCAGAATTTTTCACGAAAGGTTTCTAGATGAGCCAAGCCAGACGAAAAATGCAACGTATTGATCCCCTCATTAAGGCGAAAAAATCCATCATGGAAAGTGAAGCGACGGTTTTATCGGAAATTAGACGAAAAAAAGTCGAGTTAGTTGCTAAAATGAAGGAGTATCAACGTCTCTATATGCAGGGCATTGAAAAACTGAACAAAGAGAGGGGATCAGCAAATCGAACGAATCTTCTCACGCTCGAAGAAAACCTCGACTATGTCAAAGACCAATGGCATGACTTTTTCTTGGCTGTTCGAAAAACTGAGGCTCAGGAGAAAGCTCAACTCGCTGAACTGGAACGTGCTCAAAGAAGCCTTAAATCATTTGAGAAACTCCAAGACAACTATCTTGAGCTGTTTGTTGCAGAACAAAAGAAAGTAGAACAGAAACTTACAGACGAAACCTCGATTCGGCGATTCACGACACAAAAACAACCTTTGTAGGAAGAGGCAGTTGTGACTAATTTTTTTGAAAAGCTCATCAAATGGGAACTCTTCCCGGCGATCCTGGTTATAAAGCTAGCGCTCATCGTTGGAATATTTGTTTATCTTGATCACACTTTCTTTATCGGCGATCAACCACTTGAAGCGTCATCCAGTGAAGGTGAGGCCAAGAAAGATTCTGCTGAAGTCACTGATGCAAAGGATAAAAAGCCCCCTGAAAGCAAAACCGAGGGCGCAAAACCGAGCGACAAGCAGCCCGAAGAAAAAAAGCCTGAAGAGAAAAAAGTGGAAGCTTCGTCAGCAACTGCATCAGCAACTGCATCAGCAACTAAGGGTGCTGCAGAAGATAAAAAAGTCGAAGATAAAGACAAAAAGGAAGCTTCATCAAAAACTGCGGAACCAAAAGAAGAAGCAAAAACGGAACCGAAAAGAAAGAGTTTTTTAGAGGATCTTCTAAATCTCCCCACACTTGATCCCGACAAGTTGAAGAAAGACGAACTTGGACGCTATCTCTCATTAGCCGACAAAAAGAAGAGACAAATTGAGGATCGCCTAGAACTCCTCAAAGTTCGAGAAGACCAGCTTCAAAAGTTAGAGCAGTCTATCGAAGAAAAGCTCGCTCGTCTTGATGAGGAACGTTTATTCTTCTCTCAGACGATTCAGAAGGAAAAGGAAATCCAAGGCGTAAGACTCGAAAAACTCATTGAATTTTATCAAAAGATGGAACCCAAAAAAGCCGCCGCGGTATTTGAGAAAATGGACAAAGATCTTATCGTTGCATTGTTTAAAAAGCTCCCCCAAAAGCAGATCACGTCGATTTTGGAGTCTGTGACACCCGCTCGTTCGGTCGAACTTACAGAGTACTTCGGACGCATCAGGTCCGCGCGCGAATACGATCTTCTCAAGGAGATGAATCAATCTCTTAAAAGTGAGTTTAATGAGTGCAAGGGAATGCCCACCGCATCAAACGAAGAACCATCCGATGATAAGCAGGTTGCTCACTAGCAATTGAATTAAAAGAACTTCTGAATCAGCTCGGTTTGTTCAGAGAGCGTCTCGATTTGTTCATGCCAGTACCCATGGCTTGGGAACTGAGGAAACATTTTTTTAAAAGAATCTTCTTCCCAGTGAGAACCAATCCAGCTTGAAAAGTGAATAATGCGAAGAGTTCGCAGGGGCTCAATGAGACGAAGAGTATCGTAATCAAAGGTCCTCAATTCACAGTAGGCGTGAAGCAGCTCACTACGCCTGACAAGCGAGTCTTGATCACCGCCGCCTGTCAGTAGCCACATATCTTGGACTGGTGGGGCATAAATCGCATCATCAAAGTCTAATAGAAACGGCTCATCGTCATTCCATAGAACATTACCGACATGACAATCACCGTGAACAAGTATCATCGATGATTTAGCGAAGATGGGAGTTAAAATACCGCAAATGTCCCGCACCTGAGATTCAAAGCGCGTCATAAATTCAGGTGGGACTATTTTTAATTGCTTTAGCTGTTCAGTCGCTTCCAAGCCGAACATTTCTGGACTTAAAGTACGACGTGCAGCATTTTTAAATGAACTTCCAACATTATGAAGACGCGCCAAATAATGCCCGAGTCGGCGCAAGCGATCTTTTGAAAGTTCTGGTTCAAGACGTCCAGGTCTCTTAGGATAAACTGCATAGAAAATCTTTTCATGAGAAAAAAGGGTATTTCCGCTCTCATCCGGCAGTGGGGCAACGACCGGAATATCCGCTTCCGCAGCTTTTACCATAAAATCATGTTCAGCTTGAACAGTATCTTGACTCCAACGCCCTGGACGGTAAAACTTAATTACGACCTTCGAACCATCTTCACGCTCGACTTCGTATACACGATTTTCCATGGCATGAAGGGTTAAAAACCTTCCAGTGCACCTAGTTCCCAAGGTTTCTACGCAGTTAAAAATAACGTCGGGCAAGATATGGTCAAAACATTTTGATTGAGATTGCATGAATATCGGCTACAGTTTCTTTTTAAGAGTCACCTTTTCGTACTTCCCGCTAAAGTATGATGCTTCAATTTCAACTCTTTTGATAGCGAAACCTTCGGCTGTAATGGTAACCGATTGAAGACCATCTGAAGAAAGTCTATGAACATAGCCGCTATCAAATGGCATCTGTCGCTTAGGGGCAGATGCAATCGCGATAGTCGGCTTTAACACTAAAGCCCCCGCCTCATCTCGAATTTCAAGATGCACACCGCGAAGACCACGCCAAAGATAAGTGATCATAGCCTCCCTATTGTCGTTCCAGTAATTATCTAGCGTACTTGAGTCTGGCCACTTATTGGTAGAAAGCTCCACGACAGCGTGAATGGAGCGACGGAAGTAGTTGAACCAGTCATTAATGCCTCCATTCACCGGGTACCATTCGTAGCCATAGGTCAATCCATGATCAAAATTGTCCTGATGATTTTGGTACATCGTCTTATTAAACTGCGTATATTCCCTGCCAATCGGGTAGAACATGGCATCGTCCCAGTACTTATCTTCAGGATTTGCATTGCTGATATTACCCCATGGAAGGTTAAAACAGATCTCCCCACCGTGCCAATTCATACCCAAGACAAAATGATTGTCCTGAGCTAGCTTCATGATCCTCTGGACCTCGATTTCATGACCTTCTGGAGTATCATTAGGTAGTGTGAAGCGATCGGGAAGATCTCTATTTAAATCCCTGCCTCTCGCGTTTCCGCGAGAAGCATTTTCAAAGCCATCGGGATTCATGGAGGGCATCACGAAAATCTCAGAATTATCGACGAGTTGGGTTATTCTGCTGTCCGAGCCATATTTTTCCATAAGATAACGGATGAAATAAATCATCAGCTCTCGTCCAACGACTTCATCGCCATGCATGTTCGCGTGAAAAATAAACTTTGGCTCGTGTTCATTCTCGTGAACACGGTCGGAAACAACCACATACCAAAGCTCGCGGCCCTTCACGCTTTTTCCGGCCGTTTCAAGTCTAATCTTGTCAGGATATTTTTGGGAAAGACGCTCAAGCTCTTTCGACAACTGATCATAGTTATGATAGCCCTCATACATCGCATTTGGATCAGGGTCAGATGTCGGCATTAGAGCTTCTCGGTCAAAGTCGCCAGTCGCCCAAGCCCTTTCATTCAGAAAAGAAACTTGATCACGAATCGTTCTTGGCAAACGGTTAAGAGTTTCCTCTTCGACGTATCCAACGGCATATACGGGGTGTTGCAGGTATTCTGGAGTAAAACGCTGCTTCTGCCCCAGCATCCTTGCAATAGGGTGTGGCACTTTTACCAGCGCGATTTTTCCGGAATTAGCGGTGTTCAGCATATTAAGCGTATCAAGCAACATGCCTTCATCGCCGCAGCTAAATAGAAGCCCGAAAAATGCACCTAAAAAGATTATTCTTACTAAAAGACTCATCAAAAAACCCTCCTTACGCCTCATCCCATCCTGAAAAGGCAATTTGCATTAAAAAAGAACTCCTAAATCACCCCACAGATCGAAGGTGATCATGATTTTCTGAACCTCTCGCTTCGACGACAGATGTTGTAACAACAGGGTTTGCGTGAGTGGGAAGATGATCCCTTAAGACGCGTCCCAAGAAGGCCGTTATGACAAGAAGTCCCACCGCTTGGAATCCAATACTGATGGACACAAGAATGGCAATGCATGCCCAGGCTGAATTGAAGCTACTAGCTGAGTTGGCCAGGAGTTTAGTAACAAAAACTCCTAAAATACAGACTAGGGATAACACCGCCATAAAAACACCAACTCGGGAAAATAGCCGAGTCCAGATCTCACTTGAAGTCGTCAGGGCGGCAACACCGTAGTCCACCAAGTCGCCTATTTTGAGTCTACTTCTTTCAACTCTCCTTGCCCGTTTAGGAATAAAAATCTCGGTTTGACTAAATGAACTTATCGACAACTTAGCTGATAAGTAGTCGAGTTCAGAAAACTCAACAACGTATGAAAGAACCCGCGTTGAAAATGCAAAAAAACTCGTAACATACAGTTTCTTTCCCAGAAAAAGACGGCAAGTAGCGTGAAACGTCTGGTAGAGAGCACTCCCCCAAAAACCCTCACGACTCAAGGGGCGCGTCGCAAACACAATATCGTGACTACGCAACTCTCTTAAGATTGGTGGAATTGCCATCGGATCATCCGAATTTTCGATATCCATAACAATAACTGTGTCCGCCGCTAGAGTTTGGATTGCTTGAAATCCGGTCGAGAGAGCCTGCTTGTATCCTCCTCTAAAACTGTGCTGCACGACATGGAGAAAGCGTTTGGTTGGGTGATAGGGGAGACTCGCCCAACATTCTTCCGCCACAAGTCTTGTAGCATCTTTTGATCCATCATCCACGATGACAATGTGAAAGGTTTCGAGAGCTGATTGCTGTTCCAACATAGCCACAAGCTCAAGAAGAATCTCAGCGATATTGTCAGCTTCATTAAAAGTAGGAAGTAAAACAGCTACTGATTTGACGAACGTTCCATTTGTTTCTTGATCGGGAGTCAGATGACGTGTACGAGTCATTCTATCTTTCGTATTCATAGATGAGTGATCCCTAACCTTAGAGTGAATGGCAAAAAAAGGACAAAAAAGATGACAACGATGTGAGTTGCTCCCTCAAGTTTAATACGAAGAGCCTGAAATTAAAAGGAAACTTATTAACTTAAAGATCCCGGAAAAATCATGTATCCTGTTGTTTTTCGTCATCAAAGTCACGGATTTTTTATGGATCAAAAAACGAAAGAATTAGACCGCATTATCATACTCGGTGCTGAAGAGCACAATTTGAAGAAGATCGATGTCGAGA
>CAILAO010000386.1 GCA_903832105.1 uncultured Pseudomonadota bacterium
ACCCATAAGGCAGATGTTCTAAGTAATTTTGAGGTTCATTATCGAATTTCAACAACGTATCTATCACCGGAGTTTCGAAATGCTTTTTCGAAACGATCTACAGCCCTTTTTCAGACAGCGCAATCAGCATGGGAGGAAACAACCGCGAAAGTTGGTTTCTTCGTCTCGATTTTTTCACCAAAAGATGAAGTGATCGAACTTGAAGATCAGAACTTATGGACCATACGTCTTCATGCCCAGGGGGAACCTTTAAAACCGATTATTGTGAAGCAGGTGAAAGATAAAGAAAGGTGGCGTGCCTTTTTCGTTAATGTCACCCCCTGGACTAAGGAGTATTTGATTGTTTTTGATTACCCCTCTGTGAACCCAAATGCCCCGGAACTGGTAAACAAAACCCAAATTCAGATCACATTTGCTAATGCAGACGCCCAAGTAACCATGACCTGGTAGGTGGTCAGTGCCAATGCCTTTTGTTTTTTGGTATTTTAGATAACGTCAAAAAACTGTCGAATTACAATCCCACATAAGTATTGGCTTTTCTCCCGAACCTAGAGAAGACGTCAAAAGCCCTTTCTGCAAGGATTTGACACCAACCGTCAATTTTCTGCTACAATTAAATTGTTAAGCATAATTTCATTTTTCATCGACAAGAGGCGGTTTTAAGAGGGAGATTGGAGCGCCTACCAAGTAAAGTGGCAGTTGTCAACTTTGGTTAGTGCTCTCTTCAAAATCTGCGAAACCACCTCTTTCGAGACTCGAGACAGGAGACCTCTCACCATGATTAGAGATCGACGTCTAGATATTCTCGTAGAGCTTGTCGAACTATGCCAAGAGATTATAGGAGACATTAAGCAGCAGCTTACATACTACAAAGCTAGCGTTTATAAAAACGAAGCTGCGGATGCCATAAAGAAGAAAGTCGACCAATTGAGGCTCATTGCCGGTTTCTTTGCCGACGACATTATTCGGGAGCCTTTTAGGGATTTTGATGCTATTGAACGCGCTGCCCAAATTAAAATCATCCCCGGTGAATGTTCGTTTTCAGTCCGCGTGACAAGACTTATCGCTGAACTAGAGAGATATCTTGCGAACTTTAATCAGAAAATCGCCTCAAGGGATAAGGCTGCCGATCTTGCGGTTGACTTCGGACAAAATATTAGAAAACATCGCAATGAACTTCTTGGTTTATGTCGCTTTGGTTCTCGTCACCGGTCGCTTTTTCAAATGTTTTGAAAGTGACTTCTAGAATGGGGTCCTGTTGCTTTGTGGCGTTATCTTTTTCTTTGTCCGATTTATCTTCTCGCGTCCTCTCTCCCGTTACTTATTCCGGTCGGAACAAATTTCGAGTATGAATACGTCCTTTTGAGTTCCTATGCAATTCTGGTTCTTGTCCCTATCGCAGGTCTTTTAATTCCTAGAAAGCAGCTGATCTCTCGTCTTCCGGAATTCACCTTTCCAACATCTTTTGAGCTTCTTTGGATCCTCATATTAGGTCCTCTAGTGGGTTTAATGCCGGCCATCTATGGTTTTTGGATTCATAAATGCCCTTGCAGTGAATCTGGCTTTTGGTTTTGGATAGTTCTTCTGTGGTATCCGTCCTGGGTATTGGCTCATGCCTTTCAGCACCTGATTATTCGCGCCCAGATTTTAAAATTTAACAGGGCAATCCTGGTGATTGGTTTGTTTTTAAGCTATCTCGGCCTCATCAGCCTGGTTGCTGTTGTGATTTGGTTTAATCCGCAAAAACACGCTGTGAATCTTCTTGCTGGATTTCTTCACGGACCGATTTATGATGACTTTATTGCCGTAGATGACGGTATCGTTCTTGCACGACTTTCGCATCTCCTGCTTGCGCTCACGCTCCTATTTCTTGCTTGGTTAAGAAAGTCGTTTTTCTCGGTTTTTATTTTACTGCTGTTGTCAGTTTCATGGATCGGCACATCAATCGTTGCAAGCCGATATCCAAGTGTTTCTGTGGGTGCCGACAGCCTTAATCAGCTTCTCTCGGGAAGACTTGAGGGAAATGGATTTACGCTTCATTACTTCAGAGAGGGTCAAGCATCAGAAAAACCTTCGCTATCGATCGAACGTCTTTTTCGAGATGCACAGTTTCATGTGAGTGAGCTCCGGGAGGTTTTTTCAAATACACAAATTCCTCATGTTGAGATTTATGCTTATAAAGATCAAACCCAAAAGAAGCTCTGGTTTGGAGGCGGTGATACCGACGTTACGGATGTTTACACTCCATCGATTCATATCACGGAAGGTTCTTGGCCTCATGTAACGCTTAGACATGAGCTTGTTCATGCCATGCTCTCTAAAATCGCCTTTCATGGCCTGGGATTTCATCCCAATGTGGTTTTTACAGAAGGTTTTGCCGTAGCCTTAGCGCCAGAGGAGCGAACGCTAAGTCTTGACGATAGCGCCGCCTCACTTGTCATCTCCAACAGAATTCCAAGTCTTGAGACACTCTTTTCCCCCTTGTTTTGGAAGGAGTCTCCATTCCGTGCTTATGTGGCTGCGGGTTCCTTTATAAAATTTTTGATTGAAACACGCGGATTCGACCAAGTCCGGACGTTATACAGTGGGAATGCGTGGGAAGATGTTTTTAAAGAAAGCATGGGTGATACGATAGCGGAATGGAAAGAAAAGATTTTGGCCAAGTTTGATCGCGAAAAACATGAGTTACAAACAGAGGCTCTTTTCAGATATCCAGGAATTTTGAATGACGTTTGTCCCCATAGCAAGGCTGATCTAAGAAAAGGGCGGACCGAAAACATTTACATACGGTTGAGGCAACCTCCTGGCTGGAATGTCGAAAGAGACTATCTTTCTTGGCAAGCAAACCTAGATCCTGAGGATCGATCTTCGAAGATTCTTTATATAAAGAAAGAAATTTTAAAGGATGTAACCGCAAAGTTTGCTACTTTGTCATATCTTCTACCGAAAATTAGTAAATGGAAACTGATCCTGTCGACTCAGAAAACGTGGCCTCCGCAGACTGTAGATGATATTGAAATTCGTCTTTTGGAAAGTGACTTGCAGAGACTTGCGGAGCAAAAGGTTGAAAGTCTAGCAGTGTTGGAAGAACTGAAAAAACTCGACAGTACAAAAAAACTCGGTTCTTCGATCACAAGGAAAATCTGGTCTCGTTGGAAGGTAGAAAAAGATCTTCCCGATCATGATGCGCTTCAGTGGCGGCGCTATCTCGCTGGATGGGCTGTCAATCCGCCAGAGAAAAAGTCTTCCGACGAAACGTGGATTTTGACCTATTTGAGATTGCGAGCCTTAGAACGAAACTCCGAGTCTTCCTATGACCCGCGGGGATACCTCCGTATGGAACCCGATTCGAGTCTTCCCGACTGTTTCACCATTGAGTGGAGTCGGATACTCGGGATAAGTCTAATGAGATCAGGGCATTATGAAGACGCGAGGCAACTATTCAAAAAGACCACAGAACTTAGCTCCTACTCCAAGGACTTATTCGTTCAGTATACTAGATGGGCTGAGTTTTATGGTAAGATAGAGGAAAGTCCGTAGGTCTCCGTCGCATACTTTTCTGTCTGCAGGTATCTGGAATTCTTGTTTC
>CAILAO010000387.1 GCA_903832105.1 uncultured Pseudomonadota bacterium
ATTTAGGGTCATGTTATCAACGCGGTTTTGGAGTTGAGAAAGATGAGCTTAAAGCATATCAATTTTATGACAAAGCAGCTGAACAAAAAAACATATATGGACTATTTAATAGGGGTTGGTGTCTAGAGACTGGTTTTGGGTGTATAAAGTTTGATATGGCAGCAGGCCTTAGTTATCAAGAAGCGGCAGATTTAGGTCACCCTGACGCAGTGCAACGAGTCGAGATGATTTGTACAAAATTAGGAATAGCAGTTTCCAGGATGATTTCGATCAGTCGTAGTTGAGAATTCCGGTGAGTGAGTATTGAATGATTTTTTCAATGAGGAGATGCATTTTATGAAACGGATAAAAGGCGATATAGCACAGCACGTTGAGGCCTTGTACCCAATCCTGTACCTTGTCACGTTTGAGGAACAGCAGGCGGATGAGTTGATTAGCAGTCTGGCAGAAGGACGTAAGATCTATGAGTGGAATATGTCGGGCGGCCGGGTGGATTTTAAGACGAAGCTACCGGAGTGCGACTATTGCGACTTGGCAACGGCGATCGATGTTTTATTGAAGGATGAACTGGATAACCATTTTATCGTCATCAAGGACGCGCATCTGGCTCTTGGGGAAACGCCGCAAGGCGGGAGTCCTTCTGTGGCCATCGCTCGGCTGAAAGCGCTAGCCAGTAAGATTGTCGAGGACAGCAACACGCGGGCCACGGTGTTTTTGGTTTCATCCCAAGCGGTCGTCCCCAGAGAGCTTGAAAAATATATTTCGCTGTTTGAACTGCCTCTGCCGGACGAAGCGCACATCAAGGAGTTGATCGGCGAGTTTACAGAAAACTATGGGCTCAAGCCAAATGCAAAAGTTGTCGATGCGTTGGCGATGGCTTTCCGAGGCCTGAGCCGGCAGGAGATCGGTTTTCTATTGAACCGGAGTTATCAGAAGGATGGCGCTATCGATATGGATGACATCTGCCTCATCCTCGCTGCAAAAGAGCAGACTATCAAGAAGAGCGGCATCCTTGAGATGGTGCACGTAAAGGAGAAACTGGATGATATAGGTGGGTTGGAAACGCTGAAAGACTGGTTAGGGCAAAAGGCTAAAGTTCTTAAAAATTTGACGGATGCCCAAGCGTTCGGCGTTGAAGCACCCAAGGGAGTGATGATCGTCGGTATGCCAGGGTGCGGGAAGTCGTTGACCGCCAAGGCTGCTGCGGCTCTGTTCGAGTTGCCGCTTCTGCGTTTGGATGTTGGCTCGCTGATGGGGAAATATGTCGGTGAGAGCGAGGGGAACATGCGTCGAGCCTTGCGGCTGGCGGATGCGGTCAGTCCATGCGTGCTTTGGATCGACGAATTGGAAAAGGCGTTTGTCGGTATCAGTGGCGGCGGTTCGGGCTCGGAAGTGGCCAGTCGGCTGTTTGGGTTCTTTCTGACATGGATGCAGGAGAAGACGGGCGCGGTATTCGTACTCGCCACTGCCAACGATATTTCAGCGTTACCGCCTGAGCTTATGCGGAAAGGCCGTTTCGACGAGATCTTTTATGTGAATTTCCCGACGGAGGAAGAGCGAGCGATGATTTTCAAAGTCCACCTTAAAAAGCGTGGAAAACTATCGGATGCGGTTGATCCGAAGCAACTGGCCGAAAAAACGGATGGTTTTTCTGGAGCGGATATCGAGTCTGTCGTCAAAGAGGCAATTGAGCAGGCGTATGTGGACGCTAAAGCACCTATTGACACCGCCCGCCTGGGAAAGGTGATTGAGAACACGCACTGCCTGAAAGAGGTCATGAAGGACAAAGTAGCGGAGTATGCGCTAAAGTTTTCGAACATGAAGATTAAGTCAGCTTCTAAACCATAAGAGGTGTCGAGTTAAACTTCAAAACCCTTTTAAACCCTGTGTTCGACTTCGAAAGAAGAAATATGTGTGCTAAGCAAAAGATCGCTTCTTACCTGTCAGGGCGACCTTCTGTAATCTCTCTGGTGATTATGGGGAAAGACCCCTTCCCTAGCGGTGCAACTGGAATTCCCTTTTGCAAGGAAGATTGGGATGAACAAACAAAACTCACTTGTTCTGGAAGAACGGTTCTCGATTCACTAGGTATTGATCTCGAATGCGCGAAAGAGAATTTTAATTCTCCATCCCTATTGTTCGAGGCGTTGCGCAAGGAGGGTATATTGTTTCTAAACGCTTCTTATAGGTTCATTGGTGGGCGTATAAGAAAAAGAGATCCACAGCATCAGTCATATCTGGAAGAAGCACTAAACATTAACATCCCAATTCTTAGTGCGGCTCAAAACATTATTCTTTGTCACTAGCAACCCATAGAAATTGAAAAAGTGTTGCTTTTTG
>CAILAO010000388.1 GCA_903832105.1 uncultured Pseudomonadota bacterium
AGATCGGAAGAGATTTTCTCAAAATCGAACAATCTTTCTCATAGATTTTTTTCTCCAGACTTGGCTGAAGAAGGTATGGCGTTGTGAGAAGTTCAAAACGCCCCCGGAACGAGCTGAAATCGGGAGTTCCTTTAAAAGCATCCAGATGGCGTTCATTTGTGGTGGCGAAAAAAATAATGTCAAGATGGGCGGCGGCGGTTGAGAGGCTGACCATTGAATTTTCGACTGTTGAGAGAAGATATTTAAAAGCCTCTGGTGGTCTTTTGAGGAGATCAGAAAACTCAAGGAGCCCCCGATTGGCTTCGATCAGTTCACCGTGAGCTTCAAAGAACCTGATGTTGTGCAGTACTGACGGCAGATTGCTTATGTTTTTGTCCATCGTGAGTTGCTTTTCCTGCGCGTCGATAGACATTTGAGGCTCAACGCATGAGATACCTACGCGGTATTGCCGCGAGTAGAAAAAACGCTCCACTTGGATATGGCGTAGAACTTTGCCGAGGTTTCCGCCGTACGCGGCAAGCAAATTTTCAAAGATGAGTTGATTTTTCTTGGAGAGTCCCGATAGAAGAATGTGTGGAGGCAATTCGACTTTACTGGGAGAGATTCCTCGTTTTTCTCCGATCCACTCTCGGAGCCATTGTTCCCTCTTAGGCATCGGGATTAAAAAAATCGGATTTTCCTTGAGTTCGGAACTGATTTTCGATGCGATTTTTGGCTCATCGAGGAGCGCGAATGAATCTCCAAGCAGGCCGTCATCGGAGTCTTTGACTGACCGAAAACCGACGGGGCCAGACTCTCCTTTGACCCTTGGGGTCGAAGATTGTTCTGTTGGGAAGATCCAGTTAAACCGGTAGACAGCCCCTTCCGCTGTTTCACTATACCGCTGCATCGCAAGGCCGATGGTTTCGATGGTTGATGACTTCGCGGAGCCATTTGGTCCGTGAAGGAGGATGAGCTTATTCGAAAACCCTTGCCGCACAAAACTTTCTAAAATGGTGAAGATCTCACCTTGAATGGTTTCACCACCGATAATCGGGCCATTTTTTTCGCTACCGACATCGAAGATCTTAAATCGTTTTAATGGTTCTGCAGAGGAACCGACATTTTTTGAGCCATAATGAAGAAAACAATCTCTTAAATATTGGGAAGAATTACGGATTAACGATTCAGGATCTTTTCGGACACGGTCGAGAAAGCCTTCAAACGTAAGAAGGATCTGTTGTTTGTTGTAAAACTCCAGGTAATTCTTAGTCAGTTCCTCCACAAACGTCTTGGATTGCAATTCTGTCATGGGATGACTCCGAGAAAGGGCGCTAAAAAAAGATGGAGGCGCCGTCCGGACTCGAACCGGAGAATCGCGGTTTTGCAAACCGCTCCCTTAGCCACTTGGGTACGGCGCCTCACAGTAATCATTAGGAATTTTACTATAACATGAGAAAAAAGGAAGTACCAAGGACAAATGAGCGCAAAGTGATAATTTTTTGAACCATTTCTAATGACTTCTAACCATTTTTCATTTAAGACTGATCCTTTAGTGTGTCCAATAATTTTGGAATTTTTGATTGATCCTATTTTCGGAATAACCATGGGAATGACCAGGGGAATGACTAAGCGTATGAAGTGGAGGCATATTGTCTGGATTGCTGTCCGACATTTTGCCGTAAAGCGCGATCGCTTGGGACTTTCTTTTATGACCATTATTTCTGTTTTCGGGGTCACGATAGGGGTTGCGGCTCTCATTGTTGTGTTGTCTGTTATGGGCGGTTTTGAGGCGGAGCTTAAACGGAAAATGCTAGTTGGTCGCCCGCATCTGGAGCTGATTTCAGCAACTCACCCAACAGCAGGCTTTAGCCTCAAGCAGTATCCGCTTTCGCTGTTTGAAAAGATTTATCCTGAAGCCTCGACGATCGAACCTTTTACTCAGGCTGATGTGGTCGTCAAGCGGCGGAAAATGATGAGCCCGATCGAGTTGTACGGCATCGATCCGGACCAAAAGGGTCATAATTGGGGTTTTAGTAATTCAATCGTCGAGGGAGATATCGCGGACCTCAAGAAACTACACAAGTTGAAGTATGCGACTGATGCCGTTGGTTCAAAGGGGCTCCCCGGAATCATTGTGGGTGAAGATCTTGCAATGCAGCTTGGGGCTGACGTTGGTGATGAATTAACCGTCCTAAGCCCGCAGCTCAACTCAGGTACGATCCTCGGCGGCGGAACGATCTCGCGGCGATTCGCGCTGGTCGGCAAATTCAGATCAGAACTGTTTAACTTCGATTTGAGATGGGCTGTAACATCCATTGATGAAGGGCGAAAATTTCTTCCGGATTATGACGAGTCCCTAGATCAGGAGCGCTATGTTACGGGGGTGGCGATAGACTTCAAAGATCCCATGGACATCGATAAGTATTCCGGGCGTATAAAAAATCGCAGTGATGTTAAAGATATAAAGACTCTTACGTGGCAGGAAGTGAATAAATCGTTGCTCTTTGCCTTGAAACTGGAGAAATTCGCGATGGGTTCGATTTTAATGTTGATCGTTCTTGTGGCCGCGTTTTCTATCAGCGGAACCATGATGATGATGGTGTTCCATAAGCGGAATGAAATATGCTGCTTGCGATCTCTAGGGATGTCAAAAAAAGATGTCACCAGACTGTTTCTGACACATGGAGCGGTCATCGGGGTTTTGGGGATTGTATTTGGTTTTATCGTAGGCCTCGGTCTATGTACGCTGATTTATTTTCGACATGATATTTCATTACCGGAAGGCGTCTACGTGTTGAAAGCCCTTCCTGTAAGATTTTTGCCTGTTGAGTATCTTGTCATTGCGGCCGCCGCACTGTTATTGATCATCGTTTCTGCGATTTATCCTGCTGTTACCGCAGCAAGGCAAGATCCCGGAACCGGTCTCAGGTATGAGTGATGGTGAAATGGAGTTGTAAAGGAGCTGTGTATGGCAACGGGACATCAAATGCAAATAAATGAGCATACGAGCGATCTTATTGTTCTTCAAGATGTCCGCAAGGCATACGCCGTTGAGGCTCAGAAAGTTGACGCCCTCGCTGGTGTTAATATGGTCGTAAAGCAGGGAAGCCTAGTCGCTGTGACTGGAAAGTCTGGCGCTGGAAAGACCACACTTCTTCATATAATCGGAATGCTTGATAGACCTTCGGGAGGGCGACTGATCCTCGGTGGAACAAACGTTTCTGACATGCCCGATCATATTGTCTCAGAGTTTAGAAACTGCACGGTCGGTTTTGTGTTTCAGTTAAGTAATTTGCTCCCAGAGTTTTCTGCGATTGAAAACGTTATGATGCCTGGGCTTATTGCGGGCGCTCCTCGTGCGGTTGTTTATGAGAGGGCCGCATCACTCCTGCATTCGGTCGGGTTGTCCAGTCGGGAGAAGCATCGGCCTGGAGAGCTTTCAGGCGGTGAACAGCAAAGGGTTTCTATTGCGAGAGCGCTCCTTATGGCGCCCCCGATCTTGCTTGCGGATGAACCAACCGGCAACCTCGATAATAAAACAAGTCAAGCCGTTCAAGAGCTTTTACTTGAGCTCTGCGTACAGCATCGTATGACGATGCTTCTTGTGACGCATGATCTTGATTTAGCCGCAAGGCTTCCCCGTCGAGTTATCATGGAAGATGGCCTTGTCATAGATGATTTTTATGACGAAGAAACGGCGCGCAAGCTGGGAGTAGAGTCATCGCAAGAAATTCACGGAGGTACGGTTCCATGACCTTGTCCCGTAGAGTGTTCTTGCCGACGGTTATCATTTGCTCTGCTCTGGTAGTTTTTTTTATGCCTTTAATGATTGAGGGGTGGATCTTTACTCCCGTCGGGAATGCTTTAGCTCAAGACATGCAAACAGATGAGGATGATGATAGCCTCATTGATGATAAATCCGAAAAATCTGCTGAACCGGAAGATGAAGGCCCTCCTCCTGATCGTACAACAGAAATCGTAACGGACATTACCGTGCGAGGTAATGGCAAGGTCGAGTCGGAAGCTATTATCACGCTTCTAAAAACCACGAAGGGCGATCCTTTTAGCCCGACGCTTTTGGTTGCTGATATTAAAGCGCTTTATGAACTTGGGTATTTTTCTGATGTCCGTATCTTTAAGAAGGAATCACCAGGTGGTATCGCGTTAGTGATTCAAGTCGCTGAAAAGCCGTCCATAGGAAGCATTGAATTTAATGGCCTCGATAAATTAAAAGAAGACGATTTCAAGGACAAGATGGAGACCAAGCTATATACCATCGTCAATGAATCTAAAATCATGTCCGACCAACGCATGATTGAGAAACAGTACGTGGAAAAAGGTTACTATCTTGCTCAAGTGACCTATGACCTTAAAAAGAAGGACGAAAACGAGGTCGCTCTTACCTTCAATATTAGCGAAGGAAAAGAAGTTCGCGTTGGTGAAGTTGCGATTTTAGGTAATCAGTATTTTAGCGACAAAGACATTATCACCAAATTAGCCTCTTGGCCTTATTGCAGGACATCAGCGATTTCTGGGTCGTCGCTATTTCAAGACGATTTTGTTAAACGCGATTTAGAGTTTATTTCATACTACTATAGAGATTGGGGTTTTGCCGAGGTTAAGGTGGCGAAACCGCTGATGTTTCTAGATCGTGATAGACAGTTCGTGCGAGTCACGTTTCAAGTTGAGGAAGGCATTCAGTATTACGTTGGCTTGATCGATGTTTCTGGGGATGTTCTCTTTCCTAAAGAAGAGCTGTTTGCGGCAATGAAGCTGAAGCCAGGGTCTCTCTTCAGGCATTCTCATTTTGCCGCAGACGTTGAAATGTTGATCGATAAGTATGGTGACCTGGGCTACGCCTATGTCGATGTTCGTCCGAAGGAGCCGATGTTCGATCGCGAAAAGAAAATCGTAAACTTGAACTATGAGATCACCAAAGGTGAAAAAGTATACTTTGGCGATATTACGGTCGTTGGCAATAAAAAAACGCGTGACAACGTTGTTCGTCGAGAACTTGAAGTCCATGATAGTGAGCTATACAGTGGAACAAAATTGGCTGAATCAAAAAGTAACGTTCAGCGACTCGGCTTTTTTGAAGAAGTCCAGGTTTTGAAAGAACGCGATCTGGATGAGGTCACCCTCCTTAATCTCAAGGTTAAAGTGAAGGAAAAACCAACAGGGCAACTCCAAGCGTCACTCGGTTTTTCACCAGGTCAAGGGAACGCAAGGTCCAACTGGTTTGGAATGGGAACATATGATGAAAAGAATCAGTCCGGAAAAGCTTGGGAGACTATGGTGAGCGGTCGTTGGAATGGTGAAGAAAACTACGATTTCAAGACGAGCTTCACAGATCCCCGAGTTAACGACAGCAATTGGTCAGCCGGAATTAGTCTTTTCTATTTGCATGAGAAGACAGAGCTGACAGATGGAACCACCTATCGTAATACCACTTATGGTGGAGGTCCCTTTGTCGGTCGGAAGATCATTGAATTGATAAGGGGTAAGATCAGCTATAAACTCCAAAAAACGATCCAACAGAGCGAAACTTTTATTACAGACCGTTTTCGGGAGGATGGTATTGCATCCAGTGTTACGTTTGGTTTGTACCGGCGTGATCTCGATAATTATCTTGAGCCAACAGATGGTTCGGAGGTCTATTTGGACCAGACCTTTACTGGGGGCTCGATCCTGCGAGGCGATCAGGAGTACTTGGAAAGCTCCGCCAACGCAAACTATTACTTCCCTGTCGATTACACTGATACGTTCAGAACGCATTTCAAGTTATTAGGATTGGTGTCTTACATTTATCCCATGGGGAGTAAACCCGTCCCGTATGCTGTAAGATATCGATTGGGCGGCTATAATGATATGAGAGGCTTTGAATGGCAGTCGATCGGACCAACCCTTAATATTCTTCGTGCACCTGGAGTAGAACCAGTTGCGCGGAGTAAGGGTGGTGACAAAAAAGTCCTTTTCCAGGTCGAATACTTCATACCTCTCATTCCGGAGGCGGGGATTAAAGCTCTCCTCTTCCATGACATAGGAAGGGTTTATGATGATCCGGAAGCTCTTGTTATGTCAGGGTTTTATCGTGATATCGGCTTTGGTTTTAGATGGATGACCCCCATCGCCCCGTTTAGGTTTGAGTGGGCATACCCCATTGTAGACGGGAAGGTTGGCGAGATGAAGATTCAGTTTTCGTTAGGTTATTAACTTAGTTTGTTAATATATTTGGTAGAGAAATATTTTACTTTATTTTACTTAAGGAGGATTTAGATGATGTCTTTTCAGAGAGCAGCATTGGCGTTAGCATGCGCAGTCGGTTTTTTAAGCGGTGTTTTTTTAACAAAAGAAGTTTTTGCGGGACCTGCTGACGCAAAGGATGCGGCAAAGGGTCAAGTCAAGTATGGAGTTGTTGACATGCAGGCGGTGATTCTGGCTGTCGAAGAGGGCAAGCAGGCACGTTCAAAGCTTGAAACGGAAATAAAAGACAAAGAGAAAGACCTCACGAAGCAAAAAGAGGCTCTCGACAAGATGCACGAAGAGTGGCAAAAGCAAGCACCAATTTTGAGTGAAGAGGCGCGTTTCAAGAAACAGCAAGAGTTTCAAGAGAAGTTTGTCAGCCTTCGCAATGAAGAAATGACGTTCCAAGCTGAAATTAAGCGAAAGGAACAGCAAGCGACGCAAAAAATCGCCGTGAAAGTTGCGGGATTGGTCGACAAAATGGCGAAGGAAAAGAAGCTTGAAGCCGTGTTTGAGAGTAATAGCGCGGGACTTCTCTTTCTTGAAAATCCTAGCGATTTGACTCAAGAAGTGATTGCAAACTACGCTAAGATAGTTGATACGACGGCTAAGGCGGATGAAAAGAAAAAAGACGGAGAAAAGAAAAAGTAGGGGGATTAAAGATGCAATTCACTCTTCCCATGGATAGCGAAGCGATCATGAAATGCATTCCGCATCGAGATCCTTTCGTGATGATTGATTCAGTCATAGAGATGGAGCCAAGGGCGAAAATCGTTACCATCAAAAAGGCCAAACATCTTCATGAATTCTTGCGAGGGCACTTCCCGGGAAATCCCATTGTTCCCGGGGTTCTTATCGTGGAAGGAATTGCGCAATCTGCCGCGGTTTTAACGTCGATAAGTTATCATGATTCGCATCCTGTTAGTTGTTTTTTGACAGAAATCAGTTCGGCACGATTCAGAAAAATCGTGGGTATTAATGATGAGTTGCGGTATGAAGTCCTGCAGACAAACTTTCGTAAACCGTTTCTTTGGTTCGAGGCGAAGGCCTTTGTTGGTGAGGAAATTGCAGCAATCGTGAAACTCTCAGCTCAAATGAAATAAGAGGTGTGTTTGTGGGAGTTGTAGAATATCTATCGTCTTTTGCTCAAAGTAATCATAGGGAAGTTGTGATACACGCTTCCGCGATGGTGGACCCTAAAGCCAAAATCGGCATAGGTGTTTATGTGGGACCTTTCGCCATCGTGGGACCTGACGTGGTTTTGGAGGATCGTGTTTGCATTGACACGCATGCTGTCGTGTTAGGTAAGACGACGATCGGATCTCGAACCAGGGTGTGGCCTTTTGCATCGGTCGGTTCGATGCCCCAGGATTTGAAGTATCGAGGCGAAGTTTCTGAGCTTGTCATTGGTGAAGACAACGCGATCAGAGAATACGTGAATATCTCCGTGGGAACAACTGGAGGAGGTGGTCGAACGGAAATCGGTTCGCGAAACCTCATTATGGTTTATTGCCATATCGGACACGACTGCCATATTGGAAACGATGTTGTGTTTGCTAATGCTGTTAGTCTTGCCGGACATGTCATTATTCAAGATCGAGCAGTCTTTGGCGGACTTGCTGCCGTGCATCAGTTTTGTCGCATTGGTACCATGGCCATGGTCGCCGGGGGGACAAAGCTCACCCAAGATATTCCTCCTTGTTGCATGGCTCACGGTGACCGAGCTCGTATTGGAGGTCTTAACCTAGTGGGAATGAGGCGATCAGATCTCACAGAAGAGGCCCAGCAAAACATCAAGAGGATGTTTCGGTTACTTTTCCAAGAACATCTTACCTTGGAAGACGCTTTGTCCCGCATTGAGGCTGAGATTGCGGTATCAAAAGAAAAGGACATGTTTGTAAACTTTTTGAAATGTAGCGAGCGCGGCATTTGCCGATGAGTGACGAGCAATCATATTTACGCGCCTGTTTTGTCAGGCCTCTTGGTCAATGTAAATCGAAAATTTTATGGATTATTTTGGCCTTGGGTTCTCTCTCAATCGCACAAGGCTTTTTTCTACTGTTAGTCGGACCTTTCATCAAGGTTCTGTTTACCTCCAGTGCGCAGACCATCGCTTTTTTTGACATTGTACCTCAAAAATATGAAAAGTATGTTCACTATTTTACAAATGAAAATTTGGCGAAACTCACAATTGATTACGCCACTTTGGTCGTTGCCGTACCAATTTTGCTTTTTGTTGCTGGAATTTTGAAGGCTTTAGCTGGTTTTGCGTATCAATACAATCAAGAAGCTATTGCGCTTTTTATTGCCAAACATTATCGCGAGAAGCTTTTTGCGAGCCTGACATCGCTCCCTTATGTTGAAATCAGAAGAAGATCCCCTGGTGATTGGATGTCCGTCATTATGAATGACGTTCATTTTTTGCAGACACGATTTTCGGATTTTACGAATACATTCGTTCGGGGCAGCGTTACGATACTTTCTTGCTTGGCAGTTTTATTCTGGCTGCATTGGCCGTCGGCTCTTGCGATTTCATTTGTAGCGCCCTTGATGGCCTGGGGCATGGGTCGGGGTGCAAAGCGAATATCGTTTTTTGCGGAAGCGTTTCAGCGGGAGCTGGCGCGAATGGCTGCGGCAATTCTTGATTTTCGATCGCGATTTGAATTTATCAGGGCGCAGCATGGGGAAGAGGTAGAGCTTGAACGTTTTGAAAAAATGAATGAGCGCTATTACAAGATGATTCGAAGCTCTATTTTTCTTCGGTCTGCTTTTGGTCCCATTCTTGAGTTTTCTGGTTTTGCGATCTTTGCAGGATTCGTTTACATCATAGGGCATGGTTTATTTGGCGCATGGTTGACGCCTACAATCATGCTTCAATTTTTCGTGGCACTTGGACTCATGCTTCGCCCGCTCCGTGATTTTGGTGAGCAGATGGCAAAACTTGGTGAGACTCAGGGAGCCCTAAAAAAGAGTTTTGAAATATTTTGTCTTGCTGATCAATGTAGGGCAAAAAAGCAGCTTAGTGAAAGCCCTGGGGAGCAGGTTCAACGGGACGTGGTTTCGATCACTCAAATGAAAGTTCCTATTGACGGGAAGATGTGTTTTGCTTTTGGACCTGAACGTGGCGTTCTCGAAATTAAATCAGGAAAGACGGTAGCTGTTGTAGGGCCGAGTGGCGCGGGAAAATCAACCATGATCAAGGCTTTTTCAGGATTAATCACTCCGACAGAGTGGGAAGCTAACTTGGGTTGGTCTGATTTTTCGCAGCTTGTTTCCATGGTCAGTCAAGACCCATTTCTTTTTAAAGATACGATTTACGAAAACCTAATCTACGGCTTAAAAGATCCTCCTTCCAAAGATGATGTTTCTGAAGCACTGCGAACTGTTAATGTCTCCGAAGAAGTGGAGAGACTTCCACAGGGCCTCGAAACGATGACGCATGCGATCGGTGCCAATTTTTCTGGAGGACAGATTCAACGCCTTGTGATTGCAAGGGCGATTCTTCGGAAGAAGTCGATTCTGATGCTGGACGAGGCAACATCTGCCATTGATGCTGAGGCTGAAAGGGATATTCTCTCTCGAATAATAAAGGACTGTCATCTTCACAGGCGAGCACTTGTGGCTATCACCCACAGGGTTCAGTGGCTATCAATGTTTGACGAAATTTGGTTTGTTGAACAAGGAGGAGTCACCCTAAAAGGTCCGCACCAGGACTTACTAAAGCAAAAGAGGTATCAGGAGTTTTGTCGAGGTGGTGCCGTTTAATATGATTCGACAATGGATGACATCTCAACTGGGTTTACCGCTAAAGTCAAAACACTGGCTGTTTCTTGCTTTTATGGGACCTTTGAGTTTAGTTTACGGTTTTTTGTCACAGTTCCGAAATTTTTTATTTGATTCGGGAATCATGCGGGTCGAGAAGTTGCCAGGGAAGACAGTTTCTGTAGGCAATATTGTTTTGGGCGGTACGGGAAAGTCACCTTTTGCTATTTATATTGCGCAATATTTGAAATCTAAGGGCTTTAGCCCGGCCATTGTGACGCGCGGTTATCGGAGTGTTTTACTTAGCAACGAAACAATCGTTTTGCAAAATATGAAATTTTTGTTGAAGCTATCAGATGCTAGAAATCGGGTGGTTCAAGAAGTATCTGATCTTAAAGCCGACGAAGCTATCATGTATTCAGCCGCTTTGCCGGACGTCCCTATTATCATAGGTCGGCGACGCAGTGTCGCCGTGAAAAGATTCCTACGCGAACTTCCGGATGTAGCCAGGGAAGTAACTCATTGGATATTAGATGATGGATTTCAGCATCGATCCATTTTTCGTGACATCGATTTGGTGTTGGTTGATGCCGAACGTCCTTTAGGTGTGGGCAGCCTTCTTCCTCTGGGAGATCTCAGAGAAAGTCCTCGTAGTCTTAAACGTGCGAGCGCTATTTTTTTCACACATGCTGCTTCAAAAACAGAAAGCGATGCTGACATAGAAACGTCGGAATTCGCTGAAGGCATTGTTTTTAATAAGGAATGTCCTACGTCGCATGTTGTTTTTTCAAATGATGTTCCTACTTCGCCGCACAGTAAAAAACAGATTTCCCCAACGGATTTTCCAGTCTTTGCGATCGCGGCAATTGCCCGTCCGGAAAGGTTTTTGAAGGCTTTAGAGACTTTTGACATTCCAGTAGCCGAAAAACTTACGTTACCAGACCACGCCAAACTTTCAAAAAAAATGTTAGCCGCGCATGGTGAAGTCTGTCGAAGCATCGTCACAACCGCTAAAGATTATTGGAGAGACTCGTCGTTATTTTCTGACTTACCAATTCCGGTTTACATTTTTCCACAAAAAGTTGATGTCGACGGTAACTTTTTAAGTTTTCTTTTCAACTAAAGTACAAGATAAATTTGTTATTCCTTCAAAATTAAAACGTTAACGCTCGTCTGAAATTGAATTGATAAGAGAGCAACGCCTTGAGGAGCAATCTTTTTTGAGTTTTGAGACTTGCTTTGTCTACCGCGATAACTCTATAATTTAAGAAGGCTATCATAATTTCATG
>CAILAO010000389.1 GCA_903832105.1 uncultured Pseudomonadota bacterium
CTCCAGAAAAAATCGAGACGCCGGTTAACTTCTCTCTAAGATCGGCAACATTTGTTCCGATGCCGAGAGGGGGATTGTTTGTGGCGACCTCTTTGGTTGAGGCTGCCGAGATGGAATCTTTAATTAGGGTCGATGGTAGTGGCTGATTTTTCGTCACCTCAGTAGTGGATATAATCTGATCAGCGGTGGGAGCGTTCTTGCTAGCTTCGGTAAGCGCTTTAATGAGTCCTTCGTGATCAAGTTTTAATATCACAAGATCATTCAAAACGTCGAGAGATGCGGCTTTCTTTACCATAGCGGCGTTTTCTGAGACAAAAATTCGAATGGCGGCATCCTTCGAATTGAGCTGAAAAGCGGCAATTTTTCGAATATATGGACTGTTACCGTCATAAAATTTTCCTGGCTCTGGAACGATCGTGTTGGGCAGCATAAATTGAAGGAAGCTTCCGTGATCTTCTAGATCGATTGTTCCCAGTTCAGGCTTTTTGTTGAGCCGCGCCGTTACAAAGGATATTCCGTTGTCAACCTCACCTTGCACGCTGCTCAATGTTAATTGCGATCTGGTATCTATTTTTTTGGGCTCGGCGTTTTTGGATGGTGTTGCTCCGATAAGAACAGGTACCAAGCAAATAACCAAAGCGATGACTTTATGAACAGACAACCTTTTCATTGATCGAGCCCCTCCAGGCGTCATCAGTCTATTTAGACTGTGTATTGAAATCACGAGATCCTCACGGCCGCTACTGCGGCCTTAAGACACAATTTTGCTGAAAATTCATCTTCAGCAAAGCCTAACTAGGCAGCGGCATCTTTTTGTTGGGAACTCATGTCCTCCAACCCGAACTGAGAAATGACGTCGGTTAGTCGAACGCCAAACTTCTCGTTCACCACGACGACTTCACCTAAAGCAACGAGCTTATCGTTGATCAAGATTTCCATCGGTTCCCCTGCAATCTTGTCAAGTTCAATAACAGATCCTTGACCAAGCTGCAAAATGTCGTTGATGAGCATTTTCGTTCTTCCGAGTTCGACCGAAATCTTGAGAGGTACGTCGAGAATGACTTTGAGTTTTGAAAAGTCCGTGCGGGCAAGGCGGCTATCTTCTGGTGTCATGACCATGCCCGTTTTGTCATCGGCGCCGACCGCGGCACCAGCAGCAGCGCCGGAGCTTCCTTGAGCTCCTGCTAGAGCTTCGTCAAAATCGGCCCCAAGACCGAAATCCTCGGGACTCATGTTTGGATTTTCGTTCGCCATGATATCGATCCTTTCGTCACAAAATAGAGATTATGCGTCGAATAATAGTTCCGTTATCTTCATCGCGCGGCTGCCCTTCAAAATCCCAGGGATGCCTCGAAACTTTGGAATTCCTTCAAACAGGATGTCAAGGGGCATGGTGGCATCGGTGTTGAGTTGGATAATGTCACCGGGCTGAAGCTCCAGTAAATCGCGAACCGCTATATCGACGTCGCCAAGTTTTACTAGCATATTCCCATTAGTTTGCATGATTTTTTCTTTGATCCTGTTGATCCAAATAAAGTCGACTTCTAGCTGTTCACTTTGAAACCCTACTGACAGCTTCGATTTGATTGGTTCGAGAGTGGCATATGGTATCACGATTTTTATTGTGCCAGAGACCTTCTCTAGCTCAACGTCCAGTGTTGTCGCAACAACAACGTCGGATGGAGGAACAACTGCCACAAACTGAGGATTAATTTCGGTTCTGCTATAACCGATTTTTAGTGGGTAAACTGGTTCCCATGCTTTTTCGAGATCGTCGATTGCTGACAATACAACGCGGCGCGCAATTTTTATTTCAATTTGTGTGAAATCTTTGCCTTCGATTTTGGTATAGGGGACATCGTTCCCGCCAAAAAAACTGTCAACAAGTGCATAGAGGAGCTTTGACTCGATAACCAAAACGGCAGCACCGCGTAAGGGGTCTAAACGTAGGATATTTAGACATGAGGGCAGCGGTAAGGAGTTCATGAACTCAGAAAACTTGAGCGGTCCTGTAGAGTTAACGCTTAAGTTAGCCATTTTTCTTAACGCGTTCGAAAGAGTTACTCGAAATAATCTAATGAAGCGATCATGGATGATGTCGAGCGTCGGCATACGACCCCGAATGATACGGTCCTGGTTTGCCAGGTCGTAGTGAACAACACCGCTCGCTCCTTCACCTGCTGCGCCACTTCCAGCAGAGTTTTCTCCTCCGACTCGATTGTCCGAAACTGCTGACAATAGGGCATCGACTTCGCTTTGTGATAACACTTGACTCATAGATGGTTCATCTCCATTTCAGAGAAGTCAGAAAACATTATTCGATAATCATATCTGTGATATAAACGGCTTCAATTTTTTTCGTCATGTATTGGTTGATGCGGTTAAGAATCTCGAGTCTCAATTGGTCTTTGCCATCAGGACCGAGGAGGAATTCACGTGTCTTTTTTGTTGCCACGCTGACAACCGCATCTCTAAGCTGTGGGAGTCGCCTTTCGATTTCGGATTTCTGCAGATCTCCCCCTAAATATTCCATCGAAAGCTCTAGTCTGATAAAGCGGTTTTCAAGCGGATTACCGAGATTTAAATTAAATGGTTTAAACGCGTACGTATCCCCAAATGAAATTTTCTCACCAGATGCTTTTGAGGTTGTGTCCGGGCCCTCTGCCTTCTTTTCGCCTTCGCCAGCTTTGCCACCTTCCGCTGGTTTGCCTGCTTCGCCATGAGCCTGTTTTTCACCAGCTCCAGCACTTTCGGTCGAGGCCGGTGGTTTCTTGCCTGGTGATAAGAGTAAGAATAAGACAACGCCGACAACGCCGACGAGAACAATTCCTGCTCCCATCATGATGAAAAGTTTCTTTTTACTTTTCGGCGCTTCAGCTCCTTCGCCTTCTTCATCCTTTTCTTTAGGGTCTTTTGGCGGTTTTGCTTCTTTGGTTTCCTTCGGAGCTTTTGCTTCCTTTGCGTCCTTTTTTTCTTCTTTTTCTTTAGCCATGACACCTCTCCCAGCCTTTTGTATTCAATTTGCGTGCCAACACATTTTGTGTTTTTTGCTATGTTTGACAAATAAGAAGAACCTTTTTGTCACCTTAAGGGAGCTTCAATTTTCGGACCAGGAAGGCGAGAAGCAAAATATTCTAGACATCCTATTATTGATTATTAATCATGTAACTTTGGAAATTATCTATTTTCTAAAAGCCATCTGGCGAAATATTGACATCGCCTTCGTCAAAACAATGGCTCTTTCGCCAAACCACCAACGTCCGAATTTTGACAGCCTGACATTATTGCAGTCATCACAAAAAAAGGTAGTTTTGTGGGTGCAATTCGTAGTTTGTTCTGATTTCAAAGGAAAGCCGCCGCGAATGATTGTTGGCACGCCATTTTTGTGCACATTCGTTGCAATTTCGACGCTAAACTTTTCGCGTGATGTTATTGCTGAACCCGAAAGCTCTGAGGGTGTGGGATTTCATTATGATCTTCTTTTTTTCCTCGCATACTTGGGTGTCGCGTCGAAGCCCAACATTGTGCAGATTAAACCCGACTATAATCTAGCTGCAATTGCACCTGAAAACATGATGGAGTTTTCTACTACTCCTCGGACTCTCGGTCTAAGACAGTTTAAAACAGTCATGACGTGGGAGGCTCTATCGAATGCAAAAGTTAGCGTAGTTCTAAGACCTGATGCGATCAATCGTTATGATGAAGGTGAAGATAAACAGGCTATGCAGACAGTTTGCGAATTTGATATTCGTGCAGGTGATGTGTATCGATCACCCGCAACGATTCGCTTTTTGGATGCTTATCAGATAGCGACTACAACGAGAAATCTCGGTTTCGGAGTTGGTGTGTGGGAAGAGCTGGCAAAATAAAGAGCGAGTTACCCCTCGGTATTAGAGTTTGGTTTATCGGTAGAACTTCCCAAGAAGTTTTCTGGTGGACACGTTGGATGGAAGAGAATGGAGTTCGACGAAAGAGGTCAGCAAAGCGATCTTTTATCAGCGGCCTGATTTTTTGATTTTTTTATAGTGCAAGGAAACGAAGATCGCGGAGAGAGAAAGCGAAACATTTTTTTAAATTTCTTTTGGTGTCGATGATCGCCACGGTTTCCATCGCGGCTATCGCCCTACCGTATGATACACCGGGCGTCCCGGGGCATAGGTACAAAATGGCACCTATGTACCCGGCATATACCAAATTTTAAGATTGATGCTCAAAATAAATGTCGGAGCCCAGCGTCCGATTATTTCCAAAGAAGAACCCTCACATACCCACTCTTATAGGAACTTGTTTGTCCAGAGGGGCAAATATTTTCAGGTGGACCGCAGAAGATAAACGCGTCACCACTGTAGTAGTCAAGCTTAACCTGCGTTGTTGTAATATAGGTGGACTCCGGTGAGTTATAACTATCTCCTTGCGAACTAAGCTTGGATGGGTATGCAAATGAAGGAGGATTGTCTGGCGCGAGCCATAATTGAATTCGAGATGGAATGACTCCAAAATTGTGTGTCAACGTTTGGACGTGAGTGGTATTTGAGTCCGCCGCGACCCAACCTGAATCGTAGTCAGCACTATTACTGCCTAATGGGAGCCAGGAAGATCCGTTACAGTACTCCATATTGTGCGTAGTATAGTTGTATCGCTGACTTCCCTCGCCGTTGGCTTGGCCACTCCCGCAGGTTGAGACTGATGTACTACTGCCAGCGCGAATGGCACCTGCTACATCCAGAGAGACGTTGGGACTTGTGGTTCCGATGCCAACGTTATCACTGAAATACTGAGTTCCTTGCGAAAACTGAGGCAGAATTTGTGCATTTGTCGTTAAGCTCGAACGATTTGTCCCGTCCATGTAAATGATCGAATTTGTCTTATTGAGGACGTAAAACGTTGTGCCAGAACCAGCAGGAGACTTGACCCATAGGTTATAGCCAAAGCTGTAATCATCCGAATATGCAAGTTGGATACATGTATTTGAAACGTAAGATGACGTGCGGACATTCGTTGCCTTCATAAAGCCGTTGATAAGGTATACATCGCCGCTAGTCGTGCAGGGATTACCTGCCGTCGAGTTTACCTCTAAAAAACTGATCTTATCAAAGGAGCCCCCCATGATCGCGATCAGATACCAGTTCCCGTCGTTTGGAACATTCATTTTCTTAACATAGAATCCACCGAGTCCTCGCGTCGCTCCATTTACATCCAACTTCTCTTGGGGCGATGTCGTTCCAATCCCAACATTACCGGTGGTGTTATTATAGGAAAGAATGTCACCTAAAAGACCTGAACCAAACGATGTATATGCTGCTCCTCCATTGACCCAAGAACGCATGTAACCATTTGAAGCTACACTACTGCCATCGACATAACTCGTTTTAAGTTTTGTTTCAGTTGCTCCAGAAGTTGCACTGTCACTTATATGTAATTTAGAAGATGGGCTCGTAACTCCTACCCCGACGTTACCGGAATCGTCAATCACGACACCGGAATTTTGCATAAGTTTCCCAGTAGTACCATCAAATCGCGCAATGGCATTGTCGGTTGCCGAAGCTGGCCCGACGACTTGCCCATTGAGTTGAGTTTGAATGGCTGACGTAACGCCATCGAGATATCCAAA
>CAILAO010000390.1 GCA_903832105.1 uncultured Pseudomonadota bacterium
CAGATGATTTCTGCTCTAAAATTTTGCTCCCCCAGAATTTTATCAAGAATATATACCCGAATATAGGCGTCAGCGTGCCAATCACAATGAAGAAAGAGTGAACCTGTTGACTTTAAGACGCGATACAGTTCTTGAACCCGTTCTTTTAGCCAGGCGATATAGTGATCAATGCCACCTGACCAGCGATCTTGAAAACTGCGGATTTCGCCTTCATCGCCCCAAATGACTTCGTAATTTCGGTTAGAGAAGAAAGGCGGATCAAGATAGATCAGATCAATACTCTCTGATTCCATCTTTTTCAATACTTCCAGACAATCGCCTAAAATTAACTGATTCATGTTTTACGTGTCAATCTGTTGTGTACGTTATATACAGCCTAACGATTGGCTTCACCAGGCGCAAAGGGCGGGCGCAACAGCACTTGAAGTCATACCACCGGATTTTCCCGCCCGCCCTTTGCGCTCCGGTGCAAACCATTGTTAGGCAATTTTACCCAACAAACCCTCATATTTTTATGTCGGATTGACTGAACTCTCAAGAAAATCAAGTAATTTCTCAATATCTACAATGGTTGATGCATCAACAACTTTATCGTCAAGTACATGAACATGATGAGGGTAAGTGGTGACATCCGGCCAATGGGGTGCATTATCCCAACGACGAAGCAAACTATTATCAGGATTCATCCATTGGTAGGAATACTTATGTCTGCCATCAGGATAGACATTATCATTAACTTCTAACCGGCTATCATCATATAGATAGGCAGATAACTGGAAAAAATGAGAAATTCCTAACTTCTCATTTTTTTTTACCGTTAATGTTTTAAAAAGCGTCGGGTGTTTATGGAATAGATCGAGCATAATCAACTATTAAGCAACTCATAAATTTGAGGCTTAATAGCTTGAACAGCCTCGTGATACCATTGCCATTGTAAATAATCATCATCAGACTCGAAATCCTCGCTACCTTTTAAATTATAACGCGTTTCTAATTCCTCAAGGGAACATTTCCATTTAGATTCGAATAATTCGATTTCACTTTGATAGTGTGCCATTTGTCCCATCAGTTCCCAAGCATTTTTACAAGCGACAGCTTGATTAGAGGAAATTTCATTCGATCTAAATTTTTGGAAATCGTAATCCATAAATCCCATAAGCTTTTTAGCACAGAGTGAGTCTTTAACCGTGTCAAAAAGCTCTTTTATTACAGAACGAACATCATTAGGCTCTGAATATTCAGAGCCTATAAAACTTTGAGCACTATCAATTACAATATTTAAATGTTTTTTCCACCTTTCATTATTCCAAAGTAAATCCAGAGCAGATTGCAGTCGCGTTTTTTCTGATACCCTTGGAACTACAAGATGCCTGGTCTGGCTTATACGCAATAAATTTCGATAATCAGATAAAGTGTATTGGCCGATCATTTAGAAAGGAATCTCCTCCGCTTCCTCTTCAATAAGTGGTGTTGGACTCTTGGTCGTTATCGGTTCTAGCTCAAATATTCGCTCCTCATAGTCAGCTCCGATAGTAGGTGAATGAGTACATGCAATTATTTGTCTACTCGATAATTGTTCCGCCATCTTAGAGATCAAGCGGCGTTGCCAATCTACATGAAGCGATATTTCGGGTTCATCGATAAGCACGACTTTTTGAGAACTCATATGTGTGGCGGCATAAATTAGAGTGATAATTTGCCTTTCTCCTGATGAAAGGTTTTTAAGCTCACCCACAAAACCATCGTCGAATTTAAGGACTACTGAAGTCTGTTGTCGAGATTCACCTGCACTAATTTCTATATTACATCCTTCTAAAAATTGATGCACAGAATTTAAATAACGTTCGATCTTCGCAAAAGCATCC
>CAILAO010000391.1 GCA_903832105.1 uncultured Pseudomonadota bacterium
AGAGGAAGGTCTCTCGCCTTTTGTTAGGGAGTTTTTGGAGTTAGGAATATAGATTAGAGTTTGAAATAAGGGCAGACGTGATTACATGTACCGAAGTGCCTATTTTAGAGTCACCTTTTTTAAGAAAGAACCCAATTTTAAAACTCAATTAAAAAATCACTAAAGTTCTGAGATTCGGAAGATTCCAAGTCCACGACCATCATGTTTTCAATATTGAGCGCCATTTGCTGTGAAACCGCGCTGAGAAATCGATTGATTTCTAGCTCCTCACCTTTGACGATGACTTCGACCTGGCCATTTGGTAAGTTTTTTACATAACCAGTCACTTTATACGTCTGTGCGATACGGTGGGTTTTGTAGCGAAATCCTACGCCTTGAACACGACCGGAATATTGCACCCGTTTACTGATCATCGGTTTAACCTTAGAAAATTAGTGCGGCAACTCTACAAGAGAACGCTTGATGTAATCTGCAATTCCGGCGGCGACATCGGGTTTTGACAGGAGAACTTTAGGCTCACTCAGAAGTTCACCTGACACATGATCACTTATTTTTTCAAACAAGTAAGCCTTATGTCTATGCCGATCAACATCACTTTTTGCGTTAACAATCATGAGACTCAATTGGTAGCGTTGCATGTACGTTTTTGCGATTGCTTCAGCTTCCCCGGCAGATATTGAAGACTCAAGTTTAAATCCAACTTTTATTTTTGCAGGAACTAGGACCGATCCAATGATCTTTTTTGTGGGGACGAGATTGATACTGTGTCCTGCTGAAGACCCCACGCCATTTTTTTCAGATTTAATCTTACCAGCCACTTTCTGGGCGGGGACAAAATCAAGAACCGCAGCAGCATAAACAGCTCCGAATAGCTGTCCTTCCGGAATTTCTTGAACTGCCCGATCCATAGCATCTTCCATCTCTTGATTGGTTTCAATCCGCTCAAGATGGGTATAAGTCCGTGGTAAAACTTCACATGGACCCGCAATCACCCACACACAAAAACCAGATCGAAAAAGCTCTTCGGCCACGAGAGACCCAAGCGCCCCACTCGAATAATTTCCAATAAATCTTACGTCGTCCCAATAGCCACGCGTTCCACCCATTGTGAGTAGGACTGTCGGCTCAGAGTAATGAAGTTCTTTCTTAACCCGCAATTTTAAACGATTTGTGTTTAATAAATGTGCCACCTCATCAGCTAAAATCGCTGGGTGCGGAAACTTGCACTTCCCTTCCTCACGGCGTCCCTGCAAAATCGTAACGCCCCACTTTTTAAAAGCTTCAATATTTTCTTGAACTTTAGGAGCATTCAAGAGGCTATCGTGCATATTTGGTAATACGATAACCGGCTTTTTCTGGCCCAGATACGACATCACGAGTGCTGCCGCTGGCACATTAGCGAGACCAGAAGCCACCCTTCCTATGAAATCTGCAGACGCAGGAGCAACGACACATGCATCATGAATCGCAATATGAGATGCGGTCCCAGAAAAAGATTCCGTCACAGGATGAGCCGCTGCCCATTCGAGAGACATCGGAGTGATTAATCGGGCTCCACCTTCTGTTAGCCACGGGAAAACTTCTGCACCGAGGCGTCTTAGCGCCCGAATAAATCGGACAGCCTCAACAGCACCTACCGATCCCGTGACGACAACATCAAGAACCACGCCCTCTAAAGCGTCTGAACATCTATCAACGGTTAGATCGGAGTCTTGCATATAATAAATATTTTTTAGTCAGTCATTGTCGCGGTTCGCAACGATGGCGTGTTATTTTGAAACGAGTTTTCTCGACGCTTTTTGTGCCTTCTCATTGGCATTCGGCTGATCCAAGGGCAGATTTGGAGCTGTCGAACCATAAATACGATCACGGGTTTTTCGGACCTTACCTGCGGCAGCTATCTTCAGTGCCCTTCGGACTTTTAGAATTCTCGTTGGAGATGCCATGACACAGTTCCTTTTTAAAAATATTTCTAGTAATATTAAAGTGTTCTAAGGGATTTTCACAGCAAAGTTCAACAAAACCCAAGACCGTCAGCCGTTTAACCCCGAGCAGACCACAAGTTTCTGGAATTTATGAAAAACCGGGATAAAAAGCACTCAAAAAACTCGGAACGGTTATCATCAAGGTCGGGTACCCCGACAAATGGAAGGATATGA
>CAILAO010000392.1 GCA_903832105.1 uncultured Pseudomonadota bacterium
CTGCGGCGTTACTCGTCGTCTCCGCTCCTCGTTTACCTCTAGTAAACTGCGAGTGCTCGACTTCCTCGTGCCTTGCATCTGGCACTTTTTCAACACGCCCTATAGTCAAATGTATCATAAAATCTCTTACTCTGAACGCAATTCTTTCGCCACCGCATCTAATATACCGTTCACAAACGTCCCGGAACCTTCTGATCCAAAACGCTTTGCCAGCTCAATGGCCTCATTAATAGCGACTTTAGTTGGGACGGAAGTTTCAAGCAGCTCATAAACAGCAATACGCATCACAATGCGATCGGTGCTTAACATGCGGGTAATGCTCCAATTCTTTGAAGCCTTCGTAATCAAACTGTCAATTTTATCAAGATGATCAAAGACCCCCTTTGCAATTTCTTTGACGATCGTGGTCACCGGACCAGATATTTTGAAATGTTGCGCAAACGTCTCGAAATGAGGTTCCGAGTAATACAACAACTTCTCAGCTTCACATTGATAAAGAAACTGAAGACTAAAGCTTCGCGCAACTGTCTTAATATTCACTGTCACGATTGATCCACCATTCGATTTTGCACAGCTTGTGCGGCCTTCTCTCGAAGCGCGGTCAATTCAGCCATAAACTCATCGGTATCCTTAAATTCCTTGTATACAGATGCAAAGCGAACATACGCGACCTTATCCAACGTGTGCAGAACTTCCATGATGAGATCGCCTATACGTTGGCTCAACACCACCCGACTTCCTTCGTCTTGTAACTTTCTCTCCATATTTAAAAGCAAAGCTTCCATATCTTCAATGGTCACAGGTCTTTTTTGGCACGCTACCTGAACTGACTTCAGGGCTTTTTCTCGAATATATGGTTCCAAACGGCCATCTTTCTTTTTGATCTGGAAGATAAACTCCTCTTCCTTTTCATAGGTTGTGAAACGATAATTACACTTGAGACAGCAACGTCTTCTCCGAATGCTCCTACCATCATGGCTGAGGCGGCTTTCTAAGACCTTCGTGTCGTCATGAAAACACTTGGGGCACCTCATAGAACATCCTCTTTAGTTCGGGGGATTTTATTCACGCCCATTCCGAATATAAAGGAAAACGTGCAGCCAAATCCAAAACTCGTTTCCTAATCGCGGCGAGTTTCTGGTCATCTGCAATATTTTGAACCGTCTCAGCGATAAATACAGCTATCTCTTTCATTTCAGGCGTATTTAAACCACGCGTGGTTACAGCGGGCGTACCAACGCGAATACCGCTTGTCACAAAAGGACTTCTGGTTTCTTTTGGTACGGTGTTTTTATTAACCGTGATAGCAACTTTCCCTAAGGCCTCTTCAAGCTGTTTGCCGCTAATGTCCTTTTCTGACAAATCAACGAGCATCAAATGATTATCGGTTCCACCTGACACTAGCCGGAAGCCCTTTTCCTTCAGACTGTTAGCCAGAGTCGTAGCGTTTGCTACGACTCTCTTCTGATAATCCTTAAACGAAGGCTCAAGGGCTTCTTTGAAACAGACAGCTTTTGCCGCGATAATATGCTCCAAAGGTCCGCCTTGCGTACCTGGGAAGACCCCTTTATTAATTTTTGCAGTTAAGTCCTTATCATTCCAAAGGATGAGTCCACCGCGTGGGCCTCTTAGCGTTTTATGGGTGGTCGTCGTTACTGCGTGGGCATAAGGGAGGGGACTAGGATGAAGCCCTGTCGCCACAAGTCCCGCAATATGAGCCATATCGACAACTAAAAAAGCACCAACTTCATCAGCGGTTTTTCGCAGCCTTTCAAAGTCGATAATTCTTGGATAGGCGCTCGCGCCGGCCATGATCACTTTTGGCCTAATAGCGACCGCTTTTTCATGGAGAGCGTCGTAATCGATA
>CAILAO010000393.1 GCA_903832105.1 uncultured Pseudomonadota bacterium
CAGCGATACTGGGTGCATAATGCACTGTTTAGAACGTGTGAATGGTGCATAATGCACCAAACTTGAAAACGATAGACGTGTCTAATAGAGAAGAGGAGACAGCTCCCTTTGGAGTTGAGGGCAATCTACGCCGGGTTTGGCAAAGATATCTCCAAGATCTATGGAGATGAGACATTTGAGTTGCCCATTCCCGCTACCTACGTCATAGGAATAGACTGAAAGATCCGTAAGGCTTTCGTAGATCCGGATACACCAAGCGGCTCGATCCGGAGGACATTATTGATGTGTTGAAAAAAGTAAAGGACATTCTTCAAAAGATGAGGTTGATGTGCCTGAAAAGAAATTGCCTCAGGTTTCAGTAATAATACCGTCATATAACCATGAAAGATATGTTGGGGAAGCGATTGAATCCGTGCTGGCTCAATCTATGGGCGACTTTGAAATAATCGTGGTAGACGACGGTTCCTCAGACGGCAGCGTAGATGTGGTAAGACAATTCAAGGATGCCCGTATAAGAATTTTTGTTCAAAGTAATAGTGGGGCCCATAATACCATGAACAGAGGGGCAACCCTGGCGTCTGCTCAGTGGATCGCTTTCTTGAATTCCGACGATAGATTCCATCCTAATAAACTGGAACGGCATCTTTGTGCTCACAAGGATGATCCGTCACTCGAGGCAAGCGCTTCACGAGTTCGTTATATTACTCAAACCGGTGAGCCCGTAATGAAAGACGGATACCTTGCCATGCGGTACGAAAAATATAAGCGGATTTCTACACAGCATGATTCATTGTTTGTTTCACTCCTCATGGTAAACCACTTGATAACGACTTCGAGCCTTTTTATAAATCGTGAAATCTTTCATTCAATTGGGGGTTTCATTCCGTTGAGATACGTTCACGATTGGTTTATGTTTTTAACTTTGGCACAGCGTGGGCATCTTCACATTATTGAAGAAGAACTCGCCGACTACCGAAGACATCGCAAAAACACGATTGTTGAGAATGATGACAGAGGGAGAGTAGAAGATAATTTCGTAATTGAGTGGCAGCTTTTTCAAGCCTTTAGGTCAGATGAGCCTCTGATAACTATGGAAGACGCCTTTCTTATAATTTCCGAAAACAACCGAGTCAACGGCAGGCTCATTTTCTTGTTCCAAATTTGGAGGCAGCTTAATAATAGCAATCTGGAAAAGACCGTGAGAATATTCAGTGAAAAGGATAATTCCCTGTTGAATCATGCATTGGAATTGTTGCGCAAGGACAAGGGACTGGGAGATTTTCTTATCGATTTCAAACGAGCATTGGGCTATAGATGCGGTTCTGTTGCCGATTACTTTACGAGGGCAGAACAAATCTTTCAACGATTGGTGAAAAGTCGACGCACATGATAAGTTATTTGATCTGTCAATCGGGCCCAGCCAACTTATCCTGCAGTTATGCAAACGGTGGTCGGCATGAATGATTCTCTTTCTAAACCAAGCATTTTGGTCATTACAGAAGACAATGGATTCTTAAGAGGCCTGCGAGTGGACATGCCTCTTATCAATCTTAAGAAACGAGGCCTGATAGATAGTTACTACGTTACGGATCCGACGCTCTTTGACGTGCCGGATGAATATGTTTTTGACGTGGTATGGCTCCAAAGGGTTCGTAACTCAAAATTAATTGCTCACCTGGGCCAAGTGATAGACAACAATTACCTGTACGATCTCGATGACTTTATGATAGGCATGCCCTCGTACATACCCGAACAAGAGCTTAGAAACAAAGAGGTTATAGTTAAGGCAATCCGGAATTGTAAGGTTTTGACAGTGACATCGGCGAGGTTGACCAGACTATTGGAATCGGCTGTTGAACCGGGTTTGTGTGAGAAAACTGTTGTGTGTCCAAATGGATTTGAGTTTCCGAAGGCAACAAGACCCCCCTTAAAACCCCAAGGAATTGTTCTTACTCAAAGCGATCGCTTGGCATTGACGACCAGCCTCAGCGCTGTGATGACCGCTGTTATCAACTTTTCCGAAAGACATGATCTGCCCATATACTTTTTTGGTTCTCTTGAAAAAGAGATAACATCGTGGTCTTCGAGAATCATCCATGTAGGGCGTTTGGCTTTTTGGCATTATCATGCGGTTCTGGCAGCTTTACCGTCTATGGTCGGGATAGCTCCTCTGGAAACTGCAGGAGATAAAGACACGTTGGATTTTATAAACGGAAAATCCGACGTAAAAATGGTCGGTTATGGCGGGATGGGGCATCCTTCCGTATATAGTGACGCGCCCCCGTATTCAG
>CAILAO010000394.1 GCA_903832105.1 uncultured Pseudomonadota bacterium
AAACGTTTTTGAGTTTGACTCGTTTTTTCTGGTCGACGAACTCCCAGCAACTAATGATACCTTAGCGCAAGTTATAGCAGGAAAAGATCTTCAAAATAAAATCAAACTAAAAATCGAAAATCAGTCAAAAAGGGGCATATTTGAAGGTAAAATTCCGCGACTTAGAGATCAGTTTTTAGCTGCATTCAAAGATCGCTATCCAGCAAAAGATGAATCGTGGAAGGATATTCCTGTAATTTACTTTGTGGACGTCATCAAATCTGATATAGGGAGCCTTGAAAACCCCGTTGTTTTCTTCTTCCGATTTTCTGGACAGTGGACTTTATTTGCGAACGATAAAATTATAGGGACAGGAAATCGAGATTCTAGCTATATAGCGTTTCCCTTACCCCAACCAGTACCTGAAAACCTAAGGTTAACATGGTATGTAAAGAACCAAGATGATAAGGAATTGCTTGCACTATGGACATGGCATGGCCTTTCGATTCGTTCCGCAAAAGAAGCTTCATGGGCCCAGCGGATGCTTCCCATGCAACATGAGCTTCCAAGAATTATTGCTTGCATCTTCTTTTTCTGCTTTGCGCTCTTTGCTGCTATTCTTGGATTTTCGATGCCTCGTTATACTGACTTATGGGCATTCTCAGCTTTTTGCAGTGCAATATTTTTTGCAATTTGGGTCCAAACACCTTTTTACTGGGAGGCATTTGAATATAAAAATGGTCAATCGCTCGAATTTATGGTTTTTAGATCCATAGCAAACTCGTCGGTACCCATAATGGCGGCAAGTTTAACACTCAGCTTTTTTAGGATTAAAGGATACTACCTCTTTTTGATTCTAGGAATATTGTCTCTTTGGATTACATCAATAAATTATGAGTTTTGGCCATACTCAATTTCCTTGCCTGCCTATAAACAATATTCTGAGGTTGATAGTCGGCTTGTTATTGCTCTGATCTCATCTCAGATCATTATTTTTGGGCTGGGTTTCTATCTGTTAAAGAGCCAACATTCGAAATTCAAGAATAGCGGCCTTAATGCAATGCTTCCAGCCATGAAAAGGAGACTTGCTGAAGCCGGCATTTTTACAATGGCTATGGTTATCATGTTAGGAGCATATCTGGTCGGAATGCCACTTCAATCTGTGACGGCAGGACCAGATCTCTTCCTGCTCTGGGCGCTTTTGCCGGCGGGTGTTATGTTTATCCAATTCTACTGGATGATGGGCGCGTCGACTCGGTTTAGGGAAAAGCTTCTTCCCCAACTCGACTATATCGACTATCTCGTTCTTGAACTCAAAGAAAAAGTCCTGACCCAAAAATATTGGGGCGTCCTGGCGGGATTTGACCTCATGGGCTTCAAGAAAATCACAGCCCTTAAGGAAAAGAGCGTTAATATGAATAGCGCTGTCGATAAGCTTCTTAAAACGATGCAGGGAGATATTTCAAATCTCGTGACAAAGAGTAAAACCGTTTTCAGATACAAAAGTAATGGCGATGAGTGGCTTTTTGCTCTTTATGCCAAGGATGAGAAAGAAGCTCGGGCCATTCTCACCGACGTCACGCTTTCCTGGAGCAGCCGGGGCGTCGCCCTGATGAAGGTCTGGAAAGAGTCGTTCAGGAATTCAATTCCCCCCGAAGAATGGAGCCAAGAGATTGAAGACGCCATCAATTACCTGGATCTTCACGTCATGATTTGCGTCATGCGCGATATGATGATTAAAGTCGAAGATGAGAAGAGCAGACCGGATTATATCTGCGACAGCTTCACCCTCCTCACTCCGGCGTTTAAGAATGCCACTCACACTAAAATCGCCATGTATAAAGAAGAGGCCCTGCTGGTGACTGCCGGTTTGGCCAATCAAAAGACATCCTTTGTTCCCATCAATAAAGCTGATGATAAAATCGGACTTCTTAATCTTGAAACTGCGTCCGAGATTGATGGAAAGATGACTCATGCTGCGTGATTAGGTGTAGCGTCATTCTGATTTTAACCCAATCCGCCATGCCCATGGTTCGCATTTAGTTTCAGTAGTAGATCCAATCCTCATTCTTCTATTTCTATGAGGGGGCGGGGCATCATGTTTTTTTCAAGAGAAGAAGTTAAAGTAGAAGACATCGGTGAAAAAGAAAAAGAAATATGTGACCCTTACTTACATTCCTGGCTCGATCTTTTTCGAGATGAATCACTTGATGAGCTTCTGCTTAATGGTCTAAACGGTCTCTGGCTTGTAAAAAAAAATCTTGTTGAACACTCTTCTTCGCCATTTCAGGACCTTGACGAAATGATTATCTGGCTCCAAGAATTTGCCCAGGAGCAAGGAACAAGGCTTGATCCTCTTTATCCATCAAATGGCGGACCGCTTAAAATCGACGGATTTCCTGGTTTTTTTCGATGGCATTGTCTCATACCACCCGCATCACAAGACGGCCCTCTTTTCTCTTTAAGACGCCATCGTTTTGAGTCTCTCAAACTGGCTGACTTTGCCCCCCCGAAACTTACTAACCCCCTTTCGGAATACTTTTTGGCGGGTGAGTCTATTCTCATTTGCGGAGCGACGAGTTCAGGAAAAACATCACTCCTTTCCTCACTTCTTAAGGAATACTCTTTAAAAGAACGGGTGTTTATCCTTGAAGCTCTCCCCGAATTCCCGCTTCTATCACCGAGATGGGTGAGACTGACTGAAAAGCCGCCTAATGTTGAAGGGGTCGGGGTTATTCCCATGGAAAAACTTGTTCAAGAGACCCTGAGATTAAGACCAGATCGTCTTGTCGTCGGAGAAATTCGTGGGAGCGAAGCTCGCTCATTTCTGGAACTCCTTTTCACTGGATCTGGCGGTGTGGCCGCAACTCTACACGCCGGAACCCCAGACCAGGCTCTTTTTCGTCTTTTAAGTTTGGCTAGATATCCTTCTTTTGATGACCCATCTTCTTTTTTCGTTAAAAACGGTATAACGTTGTCGATAGCAATGATGGAGCGGAATCCACCACGTCTTGTTCAAGTTTCGCGTCTTTCAAATGGTTCCTGGAAGCATATAAAGGTTTCTTCATGCACCCTTTAATTAAAGAAAGTGACTTTTGCTGGAGACTTTCAAAAGACTATAAAAAAGGTATGCGTGTTGACGGCCTTATCTACGCAGATGAGATTCTTCTTGAACACGCCTTCTCTGACGGATCTATCGAACAGGTCGCTAATGTCGCATGTCTTCCGGGGCTTGTAAAAGCTAGCCTTGCTATGCCAGATATTCACATGGGATATGGATTTTGCATTGGTGGAGTCGGAGCCATGGATCCCGATGAAGATGGTGTTATTTTACCTGGTGGCGTGGGATATGATATCAATTGCGGCGTGCGACTCATTCGATCCCGACTTACTCTGGACGATGTTCAAAAAAACGTCGAACCGCTCATGGCGCAGCTTTTTCAAGAGATTCCCTCTGGCACTGGTAAAGAAAGCAAGACCTATCAATTCTCAAAAAAAGAAATGCAATCCATTTTATCCGAAGGACCGCAGTTTCTTGTGAAAAGGCGTGGTCTCGGAACAGATTCTGATCTTGAATTTTCTGAGAGTCGTGGCGTTATGGAGTCCGCAGATCCTGATGTGGTGAGCCAAACAGCCCTTAAAAGGGGTGAAAACCAATGCGGCACTCTTGGAAGCGGAAATCATTTTCTTGAAGTACAAGTCGTGGAAGATGTCTTTGATGAGGTCGTTGCCACACGTTTTGGGCTTGCCCGTGGACAAATTTGCGTCATGATTCATTCTGGATCAAGAGGACTGGGGCATCAGGTTTGCACCGATTATTTAAAAGAGTTTAGGTCTGTTTCTGAAAAATTTAAAATTCGTCTTCCCGATAAACAACTTGTTGCAGCACCTATTCAAAGTAAGGAAGGTCAGAAATATTTCGCCGCGATGTCTGCTGCTGCAAATTTCGCATGGGCCAATCGTCATCTTTTGATGATTCAAACAAGAGAGGTTTTCGAGAAATTCTTTCACTCTTCAGCTTCGTCCTTGGGTATGAGCCTTGTATATGACCTCACCCATAACATCGCAAAATTTGAATCTCACATCATCAATAAGAACCAGAAAAAATTTCTCGTCCATAGAAAGGGTGCTGCTCGGGCTTTCCCAGCCAAATCAAAGGAATTACCATCGCTCTACTTTGATATTGGTCAACCCGTAATTGTACCGGGATCTATGGGGAGCAAGAGTTATGTTCTCGTTGGCTCCGACGAAAGCATGAAGAAAACCTTTGGCTCGTGTTCTCACGGCGCTGGACGAAGAATGAGCCGAAGTGAAGCCGTTTCCACTGCTGTTCAACGCCTTGGCGAGAGAGAACAGAATTTAGGCAGTCTTATCACTGAAGAACTTAAGTCTCTCGGTGTCATTGCCATGGCGCGTTCAAGACGAGAACTCGCCGAAGAACAGCCTTCTGCGTACAAAGATATTGATCGGGTGATCCAAATTATTCACGACGAAGGCCTCGCGAAAAAAGTCATCTCTTTAAGACCCTTGGGCGTTGTCAAAGGTTAGGGCACTTATTAAGTGAAAATTTCCATGCGATTTAGTTCAATATATACAGCCTGTTAACAATTATATAAAAAAAAACTTAATTTTTTGATTTTTCTTCCGAAGAAGCATTTGTCGGGAAAATCCGACCATGATTTCATGGGAAAATGTTTACTTTTTAGAGGATTTAACCAATGAAAATAGCATGTTATAGAAAGCACTGCTCCCCCGTTTTCAGTCTCTTTGCCCAAATTGGAATCATCATCTTCTTATTAACGCCTCTCACGGGATGGTCGTTGGATCTCAAACCATCTGAAATAAGAGGAAAAACTGAAGCTCAGCCCGTGTCAGTCCTCCAAAATCGTTTTTTTCTGAAATCTTTTCGCCCAGAACTTGGACTCATGGCTGGGACCATGCTGAATGAAGCTTACTCTGACACCGCTATGTGGGGTTGGCGCCTCGGAATGTTTTTTTCTGAATGGCTCGGAGCGGAAATTCAATACTTAAAAACGAAAGTCAATGATTCTGACGATCGCAAAGCTCTGAACAAAATGAAATTTAGGAAGTTGAGTGAAGACATCATCGTGACTCCAAATCCCGAAGTCAACAGCATTCATCAAATCACCGACGTCAGTCTTGTTGCAGCTCCCTTTTACGGGAAGCTGAATTTTCTCGATCTTCTTATTGTTTATTCTGACCTCTTCATCTCAGCAGGCTATTCGCGCGTGGATACGGATCAGGGGATTAAAAGCGCCGCAGCAATTGGCGCTGGTATCAGACTGTATCTTCTTAACGCTTGGTCGTTTCGGGTCGAATTTAGAGACAGAAATTTTGAGGAAACAAGGACTGGCGAGACGGATCGACGTAACGCTCTTAGCGTAGACTTTGGACTTAGTTATTTCTTCTTTTAAGCGAGGGGGACTATGAAAACACGATTAAAAATTTTATTTCTCATGCTTTTCACCGGTCTATTCATTGGGCCAAATTTGACAGTTTCTGCTGCCCCCACCAAGAAAGCCAAAAAAGCACCTTTCGTCGCAAAAAAACTTTCTCCAAAAAAGCCGCAAAAATCTGTGCAGAAAAAACCCTCACCGGCCGTTTCTGCAGATTTTAGATTCGCCCAACTGAAGCAGAAATACCGCTTGGGCGACATCGACAACAAAACAATGTGGTCTAATCTTTCCTCTTTAGAGGGAGTATGGCAGAGCCTTTCTCCGGACAAAAGAGTTAATCTTTTGCAAACGCAAGCACGCCTTCTTTATGACGACGACTATCCTATTCTAGCTGCGATTTACTCTGCCCAAACTATTAAAACTTCGAAAACGCCTCTCGATCAGGATCTCCTTCCCTCATGGAAAATCCTCTGGGAAGTCTCACAGAAAAGACCCATTCAAGGCATCTTATCAACCTTGGCCGGGGATCTCAGCCTTGGTGGAGAGCCCGCGCCTTCCTTTGGTACGGGATGGTTCTATTTTATTGGGAGTAACGCAGAAAGCAAAAACGATCTTGAATCAGCGCTCGATGCGTATGCTAGAGTCAACTTAACCGATCGACACTTTTTTCCTGCCAAATACCAGCGTGCGATGATTTTTGTTGATCAAAATAAGATTCAAGATGCCGAAGCCTCTCTTGATGCTATTTTGTTTCCCACGTCACTTGAAATGTCGGCCCTTCAAGGAAAATCTAAGTCCGAAATGGTCAACTATGCCCGCATCGCCCTCGCTAGACTTTACTATGAAAAAAGAGACTTCATGAATGCAATAAAAATGTATCGCTTGATCGATCGAGAAAGTCCTCTTTTCTATGACTCCCTTTTTGAACAGTCCTGGGCTTTCTTTATGGGCGGTTACCCAAATCATGCTCTTGGTGCTATTCATTCCGTTGAAAGTCCTTTCTTTAAAGACCAGTTCAATCCCGAGGCTTCCCTTTTAAAAGCCATCACCCATTATTGGCTATGCCGTTACGACGATAGTAGAGCTGCTCTCGCGGATTTCATGGAAAAACATGCTTCTGGGGTCGAATCGTTAGAGGGATTCCTTGATAGACGCCGTCTTGGCCCAGACACTGCCTTTCGTCTCTTCGAAGACGTCCTTGCTGATGTCAGCAGTGAGTCTCTTGGTATTCCACGGAACATTTTACTTTCCGCCGCCGAAAAGGACAGCATGTTACTCGTCAGAGATCAATATGCCTCCATTCTCAACGAAAAGTATAAGCTCAAAAATCGTGGGATTTATGGCTCAAGGACAGCAATCGATAGACCATCCGATTATCTTGATCGTTTGACAGACTCATTGAAAGTAGAATTAGGCACAAGATATCTCACAGAACTCAAGATCATGAAATCCGAATTCGAACGGCTTTATTCACAGGCCCAATTCCTCTACGTTGAACTATTGATGAGTGAAAAAGAACGACTGCTCGGCAAAGATCTCCACGCCTCGTCAAAAATGACAAAAATCAGCACGCAGCAAAACATTAAGGGATGGGGTCGGGGAACGCAGTCCTGGGCGACTTCTGATAAAAATGAATTCTGGTGGGATGAAATCGGATTTTACATTTTCAACGTGAAGCCAATGTGTGCAGCTTCTTCGGTTGGAAACTAGCTAGCGAAACTCGTAGCAAGACAGAAACGTCTTGCGTGGTATTAAACGTGCGTTTGGAGGAATAATATGTTTAGAGAAATCAAACACAGTGAATTACTGGCGCTACTCCATGTGTTAATCCCGTTTCTTCTGTTAACTTCCGACATTGGTTTTTCAAAGTCCCTGGGACGTTCAAAAGACGCCGCCTCCGGGAAAATCTCAGCTCCGACCCTGGAAGATCACGCGGCTTACTTTGCAGCTCCCGTGGAAAAGGGGCCTAAGAACATTCAACAAAAAGTGGACACTATCAGACTCGAAACAATCTCTTCTATCGACTCTCTTCTTAAAGGAACAAAAGGTCCAAGACGTTTCGAGCTTTTACTACGCTTAGGTGAACTTTTTGTCGAGCGGCATGACTATCTTAGAGATATCGAGATAGAAACCTATGCCGCTAACCATGACAAATGGCAAGCAAACGGTAAGAAAGGGATTGAACCCTCTGTTTCCTACAAAGGATCATTGGCAGAACTTACCAAAGCTGCTAATACGTTTCGCTCTTTAGTTTCTGATTTTCCTAAACACCCCCGAACAGACTCTGCCCTTTACGTTCTCGCGAAAACATTGGGCCGCCTTGGTAACGACAACGCCCCTCATTATTATAAACAGCTTATTTCAACTTTCCCAAACTCGCCCTTAAAGCCTGATGCTCTTCTTGCTCTCGGTGAATACTATTTTGACCACCACAACATCAAAGCCGCGATGGAAAACTATAAAGCGGCGATGGAGTTTAAAGCCAACCGAACCTATCCATATACGGTATATAAATTGGGATGGGCCTTCTATAATGCAACGCCAAAAAACGACGAAGAATCTCGTGAAAATTTGGGCAAAGCTGTGTCTGCCTTCAAACTCGTCGTCAAATTGGCTGAATCTCAGGAAAACAGAGGTGGTCGAATTAATCTTCGTGAAGAAGCAATCAAAGACTTGATTATGGTATGGGCCGATGCAGGCGATGTTGACTCCGCATGGAATTATTTCCAAAAAATCGGAGAAAAAGACTCGTTCTATGTCATGTTGGAGCGCCTCGGCAATATCTATGCTGAAAACGGTCAAAATGAAAAGGCAATCAACGTGTTCGGCAGGTTAGTTAACGAAGCTCCTAACAGGCTAAATAACCCCGAGCTTTTTGCACGCATCGCCGAGCTGCGTGATAGGACCAATGCACCCCCATCAGCCGTTGTAAAAGATCTCGAAACGATGCAAAAACTATATCTTGGCGACACGTCGTGGTTACGAGCAAATCTCAAAACCGCGAAAGAAGGTTCGAAAGACGGCCTTGCAGAGGCTGATAACAAAGCTCTTATCACAAAAACCGCAAACACCGTTGAATTTAACCTTCATCGTTATGGAACGCTATATCACACACGCGCCGACAAACAAAAAAGACGAGATTATCAGCTCGCTGCTATCGCAATTTACAATCTCTATCTGACCTCTTTTCCAAAAGACGAGACCGCTTATGAAATCAGATTTTACTTGGCACAGCTTCTCTATGATACGAAGCAATATGAAGCTGCATCTGCGCAGTACCTCGCAGTAGCAAAGGCCAAGCCTAAAGATGGGAAATACCTAAAGTCGTCAGCGCTCAATGCCGTTGCAGCACTGAACGATCTCGTCAATGGAACGAAATATCCTGCTCTTCCTCCCCCAGGCCAAGTCACAAAACCTGTAGCTATTCCGAGAGAAAAGGCAAAGCTAATCGAAGTCATCGACGAATATGTCAAGCTCCTTCCCCAAGAAAAAGATGGTCAGCCAATGCGATTCACAGCAGCACAAATCAATTTTGATTATGGTCAATACCCTGAGGCTATAAAGCGATGTGAAAAGATTATTAACGATATTCCTCAAACCAAGCAGGCCGATTCGTCGGTAAAACTTATTCTCGGATATTTTGCACAAAAGGAAGACTGGTCTAGCGGAATGCATTGGGCAGGATTGTTTTCAAAAAACAGTATGATCATGGGCAAAAGCGACATGAAGAAGTATGTGAATGATATCTATCGACTTTCAATCTTCAATGCCGCTCTGGCGTTTGAAAAGGCCAAACGTTTCGAAGCTGCTGCTCTGGTTTTCATGACATTCCAGAAGACCTTCCCTGAAGATAAAAATGCTGATCGGGCACTATTTAATGCTTCTATCAACTATTTCAAGGTTGGCAAAGTTGAAAAGGCCGTTGAAACCCAAATGAAGATTCTTGCGGACTATCCAAAGTCGTCCCTTAAGTCCAGCGTGCTCGTGAGTCTTGCGGAAACAAACGAATCAATGGCCTATTTCGATGCTGCTGCGCGGTCTTATCGAGACTTTGCGAAGTCGTTTTCATCCGACCAACGAGCGCCAGGAGCCCTTTTTAATGCTGCTGTGCTATATAAGGGGCTAAATGACAGAGACACCTCCATCTCGCTCTTCTCTGAATTTGTTCAACGTTATCCAAAAGACCGCATCGCTGGTGACGCGCTTCTTGAGCTTGCCGCTCTCCAGGAAAAGGCCGGGCACTATAACTCCGCAATAGATTCTTATGAAAGATACAGTAAGTCTTACGCGGTAAGGGATTCTGATCAGGCCTTTTTTGCAGAAGCGAAAGCCGCAGATTTAATGTCGGTCAATGGACGCCAAGCTGACGCTCAAAGAAGACTTGAAAAGCTTAAAAGAGATCTCAATAAGAAGAGTATCCCGGCGTTCGAAGCCAGGCGAATTGTCGCTGGCGCATTCTTTAAACGTTTGGATCAGGGCTTTGGCGATTTCAGAGCTATGCGTGTTGCCAACCCCGATAGGATTGAAGTCGATGTCAAGAAAAAACAAGAGAGACTGGTGTCTTTGGCGGCCGGATATGAAGGCGTCATGGACCTTGGAAACGGCGAGTATACAGTAGCTTCTCTTTATCGTCTTGGTGAGATGCACGAAATATT
>CAILAO010000395.1 GCA_903832105.1 uncultured Pseudomonadota bacterium
CGACATTAATGGTTCCCCCGTGACTCTGAATGAGTCCCAAGGCAATCGAAAGACCGAGTCCGGTGCCTTTCCCAACTTCTTTTGTAGTAAAAAACGGTTGAAAAATGTTTTTTTTGACATCTTCAGTAAGACCGCCCGCATTATCCTTGAAAAATACTTTGAGGCATTTAATGCCCTCTTTTTCTAAAGTTTCAGTTTTAATCCATATTTTCTTTTTAAGGTCTTTTGGAGCAGTTTCGAAAGCATCGCAACTATTACTCAGTAAATTCTGAAAGATACTTTCTAGAAACGTGGAATCTCCCCACATTAGAGGCAGATTCTGCTCTAACGTTAGTTCAAGGATAATTTCATTTAACTCCAGCTTACTCTGAAAAAGTGTCAGTGAGTTATTGATTGGTTCATTCACATTTAATAAGTGAAGATCGCTTTCTTTTTCTTCACGGGCAAAAATGCGGAAATGCTCTATGATCCGTTTCATTCGATCTGCTGCTTTCATCATCATTTCGACTCTTGATCGAATAAGATGAGCATTCTTCCCCTCTGCAGAATTAAAGACTATCTGTAGGTGACCCATGATAATAGTGAGCGGGTTATTCAATTCGTGTGCCATATCCGCTGCCAGTCGACCAATAGATGCCAGCTTAGCTGATTGTGCCAGTTGGGCTTGCAGGGTCTTTTCATGTTCGCTCATAGCTTTAATCTCATTCGCGTGTTTGACTAAAAAAATGTGATTTCAGTTTTTCTCTAATATCATAGACTAAAAATCGCCCCAAGGCTATGTTGAGCAAATTGTTCCAGGGTGGACGCAAATGCACGCCATAGAAAAAATGCTCTATCGGCCCTAATCTTTTTACTGTGAGCGTTGCGCCAAATAGGCCATTTCTTTGGACCAGTTCAAGTAATTCTTATAAAAATCATTCAGTTGTGTGTCCCCCGCTGTTTTTGCCACGTAGTTGTTGAGTATCGGCAATTGCTGCTGTGCAATGTGCTTTGCATCCGCATTTCTGGTGGCGGTCAAAAAAGAAGATAAGCTAGTGATGACATGACCTGCCTTGGCTTTGCTCGATGCAATGATCAAGCTACTAACAAGTGAGTGTGTATACTTCAGCATGTAATCCGCGTAGCGTCGCAAAACAGGGACCTGCTCCAACAAATCACGTCTCTCATGATCGAAATCGTCACGAAAAACGATTTTATTATCTTGAAATACGACAGGCGCCTCTGTTGTGGTATCACACGCCCAACCCTGACGCGGAGTCAAAAGCTCAGATTGATAGCGTTCCTCACGATACGGATAAAAAGGCATCGTTTTGCAACGAGAAGGTTTGTTGAGGTGAATGCTGCACAGATTGTCGCCACTTAAAGCGGGACAGGGAAATGAAGACGGTATGTAGGCTGTCGGCACAATCAGAACGGCGAGCTCTTTACGGTCAGGCAATTTAATAGTGGTTCCAAGAGTGGCCACCATCGCATAATCCTTACTGCCTTGACGCAATGGCGTCCATAAAAAGCACAAAGGAAAGCGTGATACATTTGCAAATGCATCCTTGCATGTCAAAGGCAATTGCCCATAGCAACACTTCCCGCATACACTACATTGAAAATGCCTTGCCATACTTAACTCAGCTCTGTGGTTGTGCCACAGCACTTTTTAGCTTTTTTGCCAGAGTTACAAGGACAAGGGTCATTGCGTCCGATCTTAGCAACGCGGCGTTGTTGCGTCGTGACAGGCTTGCAATCGACGTACAGCCACTGGCCGTTGTCGCGGCGAAAACGAGACAAGGTCGTTTTAGCTATGCTTTTATTTTCCAGACAAAATCGCATGACATACTCAACCTCAGCGGTATCGCCCGTTTCTGTTGCACGCCGGATTTCAAGACCTTGCCATTCACACTCTTCAGCCAGGCGCTCTGCTTCAGCACGATTAAAGTCATCACGAACCTCAGGCGCATGTGTGCGCTCGACATGATCCAGCATACGCTTAACAAAAGCGGTATAGCGCGAGCGCATTAAGGCTTCAGCGGTGGGAGCGGGCGTCCCAGCAATAATTGGACCACAGCACTCATCATAGTTACGTTTTGAATCGCATGGACACAGTGTCATGATTGACCTCGTTTTTTATAGAAAAAATCTTTCTGTAGTGAAAATGACCTGCCTATCTCCTATTTGTCAAGATCTTCATTACAGTTGCCTCCATTTGGCTCAATCGATATCCCAGAAGCATGCCCTCTTGCCAAAAAATTATGGTTCTATTTGGTATTTTTATATTTGCCGCGCTTCGCTCAGTAAAGCAAAAATGGGCTAGACGGAAGGATTCTAGAACGCTTCTCGGTGTTTTCCGCACTCTTGGTCCTCGCAATCGTTCTTGGTGTATTTGTCGCAATCTCCAAGTTAGCTTATCAAGTCGCGATGGGCGGATGATCCCTTTTGAGAAAATCGTCCCGGAAAATCGCCATGCGGACTTCGTCGTGAAAAATTCCATCGCGTTGGATCTGATCTTTGAAGACTCCCTCGACTTTGTAGCCGACTTTTTCGTAACTTTTGATGCCGCGAACATTGTAGGCAAAAACGCCCAACTGGACTTTTCGCAAACTTAGCTCGCGAAACAGAAAACCAAGGAGAACTCGCATGGCGTCAGTCCCATAGCCCTTTCCCCAATAATCCTTGTCGCCAATCACAATGCCAACCATGCAGGTAGCGTTTTTCTGATCAAGATCCATGTACCCGCAACCGCCAATGTATTTTCCGTCCAGCGTTGCGATAGCGAATGCGTATCCCTTTGACTTGTCTTTGTTCAAATTTTCGATGACTTCAGCTTCTTGTTCGAGCGAGCACGGATAGATGGCGCCAATGCGAAGAAACCGCATCATTTCGTAGTCATTGAAAAACTGATGAGCCCTCTCAAGATCTGTCTTTTCATAAGCACGAAGAATCACTTGTTCGCCGCGGTACATAAATAATCCCCTTATCACACTTGTTATGATAGTTCTCTGTTAAAAACAGGACATTTGTCAACAGAATTGATTGCGCTAATAGGCTTAAGGGACACCCGACTAGATTGAGTTTCGTGTTTTCTAATTGAATTCAGTCGGGTGTCCCCTTATTACGACATACACTAAAGTCACGGTGGATACATACGGCCGTGCCACGTCAGGTACAACGCTTGCGGCAAGCGATTTACCTAGCAGTGTTGACGCGCCCAAGATCGGCGGCGGAGGTGTGGATAATACCGAGTTTGGATACCTCGATGGCGTTACATCAGCCATTCAGACCCAGTTTAATGGAAAAGTCACAGGGCCAGCTTCAGCTACCGATAATGCCATTGCTCGATTTGACGGCACGACTGGGAAACTTATGCAAAATTCTGGTGTTGTGATTGACGATTCCGGTAACGTCGGCATTGGGACCACAACACCTACTACAAAACTTCACCTTAAGGGTTCACCACCAGTGATTACCATAGAGAATGCCGATTCATGGAATTATGGTCAAATTACACTAAACGGCGGAGGACTTCGTCTTGCCGGGCGCTATGGGATTTATGCAGATGTAGATGAGGCTGAATTTTGGAACTTTGGGTCTTCTTTCGCCATTAGAACTAGAGCAACTAGTGCAACGATAGGAGCTAGCCCAGTATTTGATATTATAACGGATTATGATGGATCTCCTTCATATTTATTTAGGGTACAAGGGAACGGTAATGTAGGCATTGGCACGACGAGTCCTACCGCGAAACTTCATATTGGAGGGACGTCTGGTGTCGATGGTATCAAATTTCCAGACGGGACGACACAGACTACGGCGTCGAGTGCCGGCATTACCGCATGTCCTTCGGGGTATACGATGATAGGCACTGCTGGTAGGCGAGGCACTTTCTGTATTGATACCAATCAACGAACGGCTCAAGATTATTTCACTGCCAAAACGACCTGTCATAGTCTTCCTTTGACCGAAGGTAAGGCATTCATGTGTAATCACAACGAGTGGTTTAATGCATGTACCGCATCTGAAGGACCGGGTGGCATGACCGGCCATGTGGAGTTTGTATCCGATTTTTCCACTGGTGGTTATGCAATTCTCGCTGGCGCTGCGAGTTGCACATCCATAAATCACACTAACCTTGCAGACTTATATGCGTACACTTTTCGTTGCTGCGTTCAATGATTAATCGGGATTAATCGGAGACAATGGAATAGACCCGTTTGTTTGATCGACTTCAATGAGCCAACATGTGAGATAATCACATCAAACAATTAAGACAGGGGTCTCACTATCGATCAATCCAGCGTTATATCGATCAGATGACCACTGGTAACTAGATTTTGCTGAAAAAGTCCCTTTTTCAGCAAAATC
>CAILAO010000396.1 GCA_903832105.1 uncultured Pseudomonadota bacterium
GCAGTTTTTTCCGCTGTATTTGTGACTTGGAAAGAGGAGTATCTTTACGACTTCTTAATGATTCTCAAGTCAATTGCCAACAGACACTCGCAGAAGTGTACCATAGAAGTTAATGATTCTATGGATATATCAGAGTTCATGAAGCAATCTACCACTTTTATCCGAAGCATAAACCGCATGTACGCAAAGATAATTAATGAGGACTATTTCGAGCAAAAAGACAATCAAATTGCTTTCAATCTCGCGCCTTATTATCGAGACTACTATATGCAAGCGATTCAAGTGTCCGATGATGAATTTAAGAAAGTAATCGATTTATTCGAGCAAAAAAATTACTTAAAAGCAGCTTTTGATGATCAAGATTATATGGAAGGGTACTTTGGCTTAAATTATAGGAAAATATTTGCGAGCTTAGCCCTGCTTTACCGTGGCCTGAACCCTAGAGGTGAGAAAATTAATTACCGTTTGCAATTTTTAGCGTCAAAAGGGTCTGAGATTAGGTGCATTGTGACAAAACCTTCCGAAATAGTCACTCCTTCGAAAGGAACAATTGATAAAACTGCCGCTCGCACGGAACTTCAACTTCAAACTGCACAGCTCGTTAATCCGAATCCCTTGCAAATATACGATGTTTTCATTTGTCATGCGACCGAAGACAAAGAACCGTTTGTGCGCGAATTAGCAGAAGAATTGTCGAAAAGCTTGAAGGTTTGGTATGATGATTTCTCTTTATCTCTCGGCGATAGTTTAAGACGAAAAATCGATAAAGGAATCGAAAGTTCGAGGTATGGGGTTGTAGTATTAAGCGAAAGTTTCTTTTGTAAAGAATGGCCTCAAAAGGAACTCGATGGTCTGGTAACCAAAGAGCGAAACTTCGATAAGGTAATTCTTCCTATCTGGCATGGTGTTACTCGCGAACGAGTGCAGTCATTCTCTCCCACTCTAGCTGATAGATATGCCGTACGATCTAGCAAAGGAATTGATTTTATCGTTCAAGAAATACTGAAGGTAGTCGATACTTGACAGTCATCTTTTTTTCTGCAAATATCTTGTTGAAGAAAGTATCGTAAACCTCATTTATCTTAATACTTTTTAATTAATGCGTATTAATTAATAATATTATATCAGCAAAATTACTTATACGCAACTATTTGCTTTTAGCCAAATACGATTGTATCAAGGAGACGTGCCGGCAATGTGACAAAAAAAGCAAGGCTGCCTTTCCAGAGTTCTAAAATTCAATCGCTGTGGGGCTAATATGTCACAAGTCTTTATGATGTTGTGATGATTGCGATAGATCGCATGTTATTTTGAATATTTTATATGAATAAGATGTCACGACAAGCTTTGTTCGGTTGGTTATGTTGTGTTTGTTTTGTTGCGTTTTTTGTTTGCGGGGTTTGTTTTTTAGGTGTGGGTTGTGTTGGTGGGCGGGTTGGTTATCGTGTGGTTGATTCGCGGTCTTCTCTTATGAGGGCTGTTGAGTCGATTTTAGTTTTTCTTTTTTGGCTATTTTTTTCGATTTTTTGGAGGGTTTTTATTAGTTGCGTGTTTTTTCTGTTGGGCATTGTGTGACCCTGCATTTCTTTTGTTGTGTGGCTGTATTAATTTTGTGCTTCCAGGTTTGCATTGCGTTGGAGGCTCTGGGCGGCGTTGTGTTGTTCTTTGCTGTTCAAAGTTTCTTGTGGAGAAAAAAA
>CAILAO010000397.1 GCA_903832105.1 uncultured Pseudomonadota bacterium
AAGATCATGCAGATCTGCGGCTTCTTAAACTCTAACTATTCGAAAACTCATAGCTTTCCAGGGCATCGACATGCGATTCGGTTTTAACGGCCACTATTTTGGGGGGTTCTCCTAATGTGAGAAATAACCCCGTTATCATGACCCGACTCGAACTTGATTAAAAAGCGGGACTTTTTTGCTTGCGCAAATTTTTGAAAATTCCACTGACGATTCCGAAAGTTACAAGCTTGCTTTAGAATTTTTCCTAAAAATCTAAAGTTTTTCAGATTTTCTTCCGATGACAACCAATGAATGAGCGATCGGCTGGCAAGTGGGCGTGGTTAGGCGTTTGTTCATCCGATCGATCGCTAAGGTGTGAAGCGATGAAAAAACTTGTTACCACATTACTCATTTCGAGTGTTCTATTCTCAGCCTGTCAAGGTAAAGTTTCAAGAAAAGATGTTAGGGTCAGGGCTGGGATTACTACGGCGAATACGATTAATCCAAATGACAAACACTCGACCTCTATCGCCATCGAAAGCTCTTCCGTGACGGTCGAGCCAGGCACGTTTTCTGAAGTCGTAACGATGAGTGTTGGGGAATATGGAGATATTAAGGCTGTCGAGGAAAAAGCCGACGGAAAACAACTCGCTAACAATCCTATCGAAATTAAGACAATCGCTAGAGATGGCCAACTTGTAAAGGCAGCCAATGTGTTAAAAGACATATTGATTACTTTCAAAATTGAATCGAACGTCGACCAAGATCATTTAGAAGGAATCATTATCACGCAGCCTGACGGCGCCATCATCAAAGTGGCGCATGAAGATCTCACCATAGAAGAAAATAGCGATGGAACGCTCAACGTATCGATCAAGACAAATCAAGTCAACGCCGTCTTCGTCCTCGTGATTAGTGATGACGTTATTGCTAAGAATAAACCAAATCCTCCTGCTATCTTGGGAGCGGACATCACAAATCTAAAAAGACCAGCCTGGAGCTGGGTATCTGGGGGAGGCGGAGGAAATGGAAACTACCGGTATAAATTAGATGACGAGGACTTAACCCAAAATGCCATCGCAACTACAGAACCCAACTTTACACCAGCCGAGGATTTATCCGAAGGAACTCATACGCTTTATGTGCAGGAAATGAGTGATTCGAATTATTGGTCTGATTCGGGCAGTAAAGCAGTCAAAATCGACATTACGCCCCCCGTACCGGGAGGCGGTGGGACCATTACCAGTAGCAACATCGGCTGCGCTGGGGCGAGTCTCTCGTGGACGGCGGCAACAGACAATTTAGTCACCCAATATGCAGTTTATGAATCCTCTGCAAACAACATTAACTCTGTAGCCGAAGCTGAAACATCAGGGACATTAAAAATGGACTATGTTTCAGATATATTAACCTATACGGCATCAAATCTTTCTCTCTCATCGACCTACTATTTCAACGTAATTTCCAAGGATGCGGCGGGAAATAAAGCTTCCTATTCCACGTCATCGATCACTACCTCTGCAGATTGCGCCGTAGCCATGAATCTTACCTCATCAAGCGCGACAGCACAAAGTCCATCACGAAAAAGTTTTTTTGACACTGAAAACTCCAAACATTGGGCCTTTTACCATACAGGAACCGCAATAAAATACGCTTACTCCACTCAGGGCAAAGACGACTGGATAGAACCCGAAACACAATCCCTCACGAGCTACAACACCGCATCTTTTAGCGTGACGTATAAGTCTCCGTACGTTTTTGTCGCCATCGAAGATGGTTATGACGTACTGCTTTTCCGCGGAACTCTTTCGGCCTCATCAATCTCATTCGACCCAGCCATTGCAGCACTTGCCGGCACCTCTGCCGCTGATCGCTACAAGATGCCATCAATTGCCGTGTCCGGGAATCACAAGGTCACCATTGCTGCTTTTCATAATAGCTCTACCTTCCCCAGTATGTATTCAGCGGGTGTCCGCATGTCAACCAACGACTATGGCGCCGAACTATCTTTATGGGGCACTTTCCAGACAGTTGGCCCGAGCACCGGTAGCTTGTCTGGCTTATCACTGATGTCAAAGGGAGTTGCCGATGGCGATCTTCTTCTTTTGACAAGTTCCGGCGGAAATAAAGTCCTTTCCTTCTCGTTTGATGGAGCATCGTGGACGGAAAACGTTGGCTCCGAGAAAGATTGGTTCATGATTAATGCTACCGGTCAGTTAAATGGTGATGTCTCTGCCATAGCAGTTTCAGGAAATAACGTTTATGTGGGAGGCAGTTTCACCGATGCCGGGGGAAATTCGGACGCTGACTACATTGCAACATGGAATGGCATCTCGTGGGGTTCCCTTGGCCATGGATTAAATGGCGCAGTCTACGCCATAGCCATCTCCGGAAGCGACGTTTATGCGGGAGGACAGTTTACTGATGCAGGGGATGACGCAAACGCCGACTACGTCGCAAAATGGAACGGTAGCTCTTGGAGCGCCCTTGACACCGGTTTAAATGGCGGTGTTGCGGCCATAGCTATTTCTGGAAGTGATGTCTATGTGGAAGGATGGTTCACCGATGCCGGGGGAGACGGTAACGCTGATCGTATTGCAAAATGGAACGGCACCTCTTGGAGTGCCCTCGGTACTGGGTTAAATGGCAACGTCTATGCCATAGCCATTTCCGGAAGCGACGTTTATGCGGGAGGATGTTTCACTGATGCTGGCGGAAACGCTGACGCCGACTACATTGCAAAGTGGAATGGCACCTCTTGGACACCTCTTGGCGGTGGTTTAAATGGCTGCGTCACAGCCCTAGCCACTTCTGGAAGTAACATCTATGTGGGAGGATTGTTCACCGATGCCGGGGGAGACTCTGACGCCGACCGTATTGCAAAGTGGAACGGTACTTCCTGGAGCGCCCTTGGCGCTGGGTTAAATAGCATCGTCTATGCCATAGCTATTTCAGGAAGCAACGTCTATGCGGGGGGGCGTTTTACCAATGCCGGGGGAGACGTTAGTGCTGACAACATTGCAAAATGGAATGGTACCTCTTGGAGCGCTCTTGATACCGGGTTAAATAACAATGTCAATGCGATAGTCATTTCTGGGAGTAGCATCTATGTGGGAGGTGGTTTCACTGACGCCGGGGGAAACGCTGGTGCTCACAGGATCATAAAATGGGATGGCAATTCTTTTGGCGCTTTGGATACGACTACCCTGCCCTCGTGGGGTGCTTTTAGTATTGGTTTGGGTAAAGCTGTCAGGGCAGTAGGCATTTCTGGAAACGATGTGTATGTGGGAGGAGAATTCATCGCTGCGGGAGGAAATCCGGACGCTGACTATATTGCAAAGTGGAATGGCACATCATGGAGCACGCTTGGCACTGGGTTAAATGGCAATGTATATAGCATAACCGTTTCTGGAAGTGATGTGTATGTGGGAGGAGAATTCACTGACGCCGGGGGAAACACCGACGCCGATCACATTGCAAAATGGAACGGCACATCTTGGAGCGCCCTTGGTGCTGGGGTCAATGGAACCGCTTATGCGATAGCAATTTCCGGAGGTGCCGTCTATGTAGGAGGAAGCTTCACTGACGCCGGGGGAGACGCAAACGCTGACAACATCGCAAAATGGAACGGCACGTCTTGGGACGCGCTTGGTTCTGGATTAAGTGGCGTCGTCAATGCCATAGCTGTCTCTGGAAGCGATGTCTATGTGGGAGGGCAATTCACTGATGCCGGGGGAGACGCAAACGCTGACAACATTGCAAAATGGAACGGCACCTCGTGGAACGCTCTTGGCACTGGACTAAATGGCATGGTAAATGCCATAGCTATTTTTGGAGGCGACGTCTATGTGGGAGGATGGTTCACTGACGCTGGGGGAGACACCAACGCTGATCGTATTGCTAAATGGAGTGGCACCGTTTGGGGTGCTCTCGGTTCCGGGTTAAGCGACGCTGTCTACGCCATCGTCATTTCCGAAAGTGCTGTTTACGTGGGAGGATGGTTCACTGACGCCGGAGGAGACACTAACGCTGATCGTATTGCAAAATGGGACGGCATGACTTGGAACGCGCTTGGCACGGGGTTAGAAAGCGCTGTCAATGCCATAGCAATCTCAGGAAGCAGTTTCTACGCGGGAGGATTCAATTACATTTCATGCTTCAGAAATGTGAGCGTCTTTGCACGAAGCTTTTCTTCAGTTTACAATCCAGCTAACAATAGATTAGGCCTTTTATATAGCGACATCAATTCCGCTCCCCGATATAAGTCGTGGAACGCAGTAGGAGGCTGGAACACGGCTATAAGCTTTGGTGCTTCAAACGACGCAATAAACGGCGTTTCACTCAGCCTAAAAGATGGATCAAGCGACCTCTATGGTATCTGGAGTAGCGGCACGCAAACTCTATATAAAATCTACAGCCTAGGAGCTTGGAGCGAAGCAGCGCAGGTTCCTGGCAGTGCTACAAACAATCTTTATCCAATGTCTGAGGAGTTCATGACGGATAGCATCCTCAGCATTATCTGGACGAGACAAAGTAGCGAAACTACGTTTGATGTTATTTCCGGGACGCTGCCGTGATGCCTAGAAGCACGGACTCTTCCCCATAAGTAGTCTGGTGAACTAAGCCGTTCCTACGATCGAAACGTAGCTCAATTCGTCTCTAAAAAGACGGCGTGCTACGTTGACGACATCATTGCAAGAAACTCGATCGATCAGCGTGGGATATTTTAAAAAGTCTTCAAAACCAATACCGTAAAGTTCCATGAGGGCCATGGTCATCGCTTGACTATCGCTTCGCTGCATTTCCATTTCGTGATTTCCAACAATGTAGTTCTTGGCGCGATCGAGTTCTGACTTTTTTGGCGCAGTTTCAGAGATGAGTGAGGTCTCTTTTCTGAGAGACAAAAGAGCTTTTTCTGCCTTTGACGGAGCACAAGCGATGTACGCACCAATCAAGCCTGCAGAACAGCCATAACTCACAATCGGAGAAACCGCATAGGCGAGACTGTCACGATCTCTTAAATTTCTAAAAAGACGTCCGCCGTGTCCACCCAAAATCGTGACGAGAACATCGAGTGCAGCCCGATCGGGGTCGTGCCACGAAACACCGGGAAATGCCAACGCGATATGGGTTTGCTCGCGGTCTTTTTTGACTTTGATACAGCGCGCTTTTATATCATCCGATGGCTGCATCTTTCGAAGAAGATCACTTGCAAAGGTCCTCTTTATGGGTTTCGGCTGGAACATGTCGAGTGCTTTTTGCAAAATAGCCTGAACCTCTTGCGCAGGCATAGGTCCGACAGCTCCAAAAACCCATTCTCCCGAGTCACGGATTTCGATAAATTTTTGCATGAGCATGGCACAATTAAATTCCTTGACGGTATCAAGAAGTCCAAGCCGTGAATAGCGATAAGGATGTTCATTAAAAATCCCTTCGCGAAGCTTTCTCATGCAATGAGAAGCGGGAGAGTCATCTTCGGCAAGGAGACTCTCTTTGATTTCGCGCTGAAGACTCTTCCACTGGTTTTCTGGAAATACCGGTTCCATCAGAACGGACGTAAACAAAGGAATCAACTCAGTTGTGTATTCCGCAAGACACTGGACCTCAAACCCAAAACTATCTTTTCCAGAAAATCCTTCGAGATTCGATCCGAACCCTTCAATGATTTTTGCAAGCTCTTCATAGTTATACTTGGTTGAAGCTCCAGCGATTAACCCGCCCAAAGCGTTGTATAGACCGGCGTTAGAGCTACTTTCTCCGCGAAGTCCTCCTTCGGTTACGGCAATCATGCTGAAAAGTTTTCCGTCGGGGTTGTGACGATAGGCAAGTTTCTTGCCCGGACCCAACGTGAGCAGTTGCGAGTTAAGAGAGTTCTGAGTTTGTGAGAGACCAGTGGACGTTTTTTTTGCAGAGGTTTTCGCGCCGCTTTTAATTGAGTTTAATGAAGCTGTCTTTTTTCCTTCAGCAATACCTCGGCGAAAAGCTTGTTCGAGATCCTTTTTCTTGATCTTACTTTCTTTTGGCAAGAGACCAGCGATGATCACACGTTCTTCGTCAATCCATCGATTGATTGCGCCTTGAGTCGTATCAATGTTGCTATGGCTTATAATAGTCCAATAGACGTCTTCAAAGAGGTGTTTATAAGTCGTCGTAAGGCTAAGACCGAGCGTTCGAGCCTGACCCTCAACGGTTTCTTCGCGATAGATTCGATCAGCTTTCAAATTCGCCCGTGCCCTGGAGAGTTCTTCGGTGTTGATGGGTTCATGGTACTTGATGCGCATGATTTCACGAGCGAGTCCTTGAAGACCATCCAAAAAAGAATCTTCGTTGAGGAATGCATGAACTTCCAAAACACCACCAAATTTTGGCGAAAATAACGCGGTGCCAACGGAGGTCACGATGTGTTCTTTATCGCGAAGGCGTCTATTAAAGCGCGATGCTTCTCCTGACCCGAGAGCAAACGCCGCAAGATCAAGTCCGACGCAATCATGATGTTCGAGAATGGGAGCTTGAAAGGCTAGAGCCAAACGGGGTTGCTTGAAGTCGCCTTTAATGATTTCAGTAGAAATATTTTTTGGGAATGTGCGATTTGGAGTTTCCCTCGTAGGTACGGGACGATCCTTAATACGACCGAAGTCTTTTTCGATCATAGACTTCACTTCGGCTGTTTCGAAGTTTCCAACAACAACTAGAGAGGAGTTTCGCGGTCGATACCATTGATCGTAGAATTTAAGAACTTTTTCTCGTGTAAAACTCTTAACGTCTTTTTCCCATCCGATGATCGGCCGAGAGGCTTCGGTTCCTTTGTAACACAGCTCGAAAATCTTGCGACCCAATTTTGACGAAGGATCGTCGTTTGCGCGTTTAATCTCTTCAAGCACGACCTCTTTTTCGCGTGCAAACTCACCCGGATCGAAAGCACTGGAAAAGATGGCATCCGACAAAATATCGATACCGGTTTTTACATGCTTCGAAGGAAGAGTTAAATAGAAAACCGTGTAGTCGAAGGTCGTATATGCATTAATATCGCCGCCGCACGCTTCGACCACGCTCGCAATTTCACCTAACGGGCGTGAGTGGGTGCCCTTAAAAAGCATGTGCTCAATAAAATGGGCAATACCTCGCTCTGAAGCTTTTTCATAAAGAGGTCCGGTCTTGACCCAGCATTGAATGGCGACGGCCGACGAAAAGTGATTTTCTTTCAGGATGACTTCAATTCCGTTCTTAAGAAACCCGTAGAATAGCATGTGAACTACAATCCTCTAACAGCAAAGAAGAACAGGACTCCTACATGGACACCAAGACATTAAGATTGACCGACTGATGCGAACTCGTCGTCCTGTCGGCGTATGGTTCCATAACAGCATAGGAGAGCGAAAACTTTCCGCCCACGACCGCAATTCCACCGGCTATGGCTCTCCTCTTGTCGTTTTTATCTACGGATTGGCCGTAGGCCCCAAGAAATCTCAGAATATTTTGAAAGCCCAGCGAAAAAGACGCAGTGGCCATCTGTTCGGGATCGTGCTTCACTCCCTCTTCTTCGGGCTCCGAACGAGATTGATCAGGCATGATGGTTGTTTCGCTTTGTTTAAGAAGAATGGCCGTCATTTCATCTAATTTCTCAGGAAACTCCTGCGGGACGCGTTCGCGATACCGATAATCAACGTGAAGCGAGAGGCTCACCGAGGGAATTAAATAAGCAAGTCCGGCACGATAAGTTTTTGGCGCGTAGTCCTCGATCTTCTTGTTTGCAAGGTTTTCAGCTGAGGCACCACACCGGAGACTCGGTGTCAAGAAAAAGGCGATGCCTAATCCCAATCCTGTCCCCCTAACTTTTTTCTCTTGGAATTCTTTGAGAGAGAATGCCTCCAGATATTGGCCGTTGATGCCAACGAGGGCTGAATTAAATCTTTGCGCGAAAGCCAATACAACACGCCGCTTAATGGGCGAATCCGAAAGTGATGCTTCTTCCTCTTGCAGACGTTTATCCGTAAGCTGATAATCCTCCGAAAAACCGGTATAATTAAGGCCGGCTGAAACAGACGATGTTCTAGAATCCACAACACCCACCTGATAAAATTCACGTCCTTCCATGGGCCAATGATATGCGCCCGACACGGTGTATTGTTTTTCAAGTCCGATCATCGCGGGATTAAGTCTCACCGCAGAAATATCGCTCATCGCAGCGACACCGGTATTGGCAAGGGCAAGGGTGTGTCCTGCCGTGCTTTCGAATTCATCCGGAAGATACGCAAGAGGCTTTTCTCCTTTTGATTGAGCAATAACCGAGGTGGATATCCCGAAAGTAAAGAGCGAGAGGCCGATTAAGACGAAAGCTGCCCATAAAATGACAGAGTCCTGCTTTCCTTTTTTCTTCATAAGACGTCTCCGATCTTTAATTGTACAAAGGAACCTCACTTCATCATATTAGAAAACCAAGCCTTTTTCAGCCTGTACTTGAATTTTGTGAAAAGATGAATGGGCATTGAAAAGGTCCGGCCTTCGCACGAACGGTGCGAGATATTTGTAACGCTTTGAAATTACATGATTTTATCGAATGAGTCTTAGGCGAAATCATTCCCTTCAGTCACATTGATCCAGCGCTATATCGGCTTGACCTGAACTCATACCTATGCGTATCATATAGTATCCGTTGTAAGCCATTCCCTGGGCTTTTGGCCCAGTCAATATAAAACGGGGGGTGATCTAAAAGTCACCCCCCGTTTCTTTTTGTTTTATGTGGCTCAGGCTTTCACTGGCGCTTTCTGTTGATCGGGTTGCGGCTTTATGGTCATGCCAGCAACGTTGCTTTTCAAAATCTTTACGGTCGTATTGGGCGCTATCTCAACCGAGATGAACGTATCAGCGATCGAACGCACTTTTCCGATTATGCCGCCAGTTGTTACAACCTCATCTCCCACCTTAAGGCCTCCGACGAGAGCCGCGTGTTCTTTCACTTTTTTCTGCTGTGGTCTAATAAGGAAGAAATACATAATTAAAATGATGCCGAGCGGTAGGATGAGATGCATATAAAATGGAGGATCCTTCTGTTGCTCTGCGGTCTGTGCCAAGGCTGTACCGATAAAAGAAAAATTCATTCAAAAATCCTCCATATTTATATGCGGTTAAAGGCGAAAACAGAAAATTATCACATATTCTTTACATGAACCAGCTTGCAAGATCAATAAGAGACTGACTTGGAGTACCCCAAAATCCGAAACTCCTTGCCTGTCAATGGTTTCATATTTAGTTGAATTTTGTTCCCTATGCCCCGAACCTTGCTCCCCATAAACCATCCCTATCCCCATCCTTTTTAATTAGCTGCAGGATGAGGATAGGGATGGGG
>CAILAO010000398.1 GCA_903832105.1 uncultured Pseudomonadota bacterium
AACTATTCGCCTGCGGAGATCGAAGAAGAATTGACCGCCGCGAAAACATGGTGATGTATGCAATTCAAAGTCATTTTGACGCCAAGTGCTCAAGCCGATTTAGCCTATTTTAAGGCCGTGGAACAGCGCCTTATCGTGAGTGGGCTGAAACAGTATTTAGCCGTTGATGCCAACATTGAGACGAAGAAAAGAAAGCAACTACGCGTGAACCTATTAGCACCGTGGGAATTACGGATGGGGGGCTATCGCGTGTTTTATGATTTTGACGAGACGAACATTGTCAAAATCATCGCTGTTGGGGTAAAAGAACATAATGAACTGTATATTCGAGGCAGAAGGGTTGTGTTATGAAAACAATTAATTTGGCCGCTCACCCTGTGACCGTGGACGAACTTTTGCATTTTGCCCGTAGCGAAGTGGTTATGCTGATCGCGCAAGATGGGCATGAATACCTTGTCGAAGAAGCTGACGAATTCGAAACGGAAGTGACGCGCTTGGGGCAAAGTGTGCGGTTCATGCGCTTTTTGGAAGAACGCCGTCAAGAAGCGGGCGCGATCAGTTTGGAGGAACTCGAACGGCAATTGGCGGTTTGAGTGTCGTATGTCACGCTTAGAACGGATTGAGTTCAAAGGAGATGTTCCCATTAGGATAGATGCTTGCTCAGTGTGTCAATCTGCCGATTGCCTCAATTGGGCCGGTTACGACCAACACTTTAGCGCACTATGGGTTGACGTCGTTGGTGACAGCCGCAAAACATACGTTTCAAGGGCTGGTTGCGGCGATGATCAAATGATCTTTTTATCCTTTTTGAGATCAGCGCCGAATGCCGCCGGCGCGGCTTGACCCTGGAAACGTTAGTCAATCTGTGGCTCTCCGAACACCTGCAACAGACAGCGTAAACTGAACATCGGAGAACAATTATGAGTGCTGTTTTGACATGCCAGGAAACAACGAAGGTATAGCGGGTTGTTTGCAAAGAGAGAAAAAAGTAGACACGACTCAGGAATTTTTTCATAAAAGCTGATAGGGAATATCAAGAACGTGAGGTGACGACTCGCCGGCGCATCTGCCATGCTTTCGGCGCGTCGCTATCATAACGAGGCCGAGGCAGCGCATCTCGCGCCCCGTTGACTGAAATAATAAATTGGCAGGAGAATACAACTACCAAAGGAGATAGTATGTACAAATTAACTGATAAGTCTCTTGAAAACTTGCAGAACGATGGAGTCCCCTTTAATGAATTAAGAAATTTAGGCCGTATTAAAGATAAGAGTTTTGACCAAGAAAGCGAATTTTTACATGCTGTAAAAAACGTGATAAGGCCCGAAGAATATGAACCGGAAGAATATGATAGGTATATCAGACTTATCTTGAAACATGCCAAACCTCTAAAAATAGAATATCCACGGGATTTTGGCAAGTGTAGAGCCGAAGGCTGTAATATGTATGCAGTTCCAGGTGAGGGGTATTGCTATACGCATTTGTAAGTGAGGCTGATTATCAATAAATTTGTTCAATTTTTCTGAGGCTAAAGTACCGGCACTTCCGAAATGCTAGGTACTTGAAATGTGCAAAGAATTCATTTATAATCGCTTAAAAGGAGATTATAAATCATCTACTTTTTATCGTTGGAGAGAAACAATGCGTACTTTAGTGTATGGACTTGACTTTGGCACGACCAATTCGGTTGTTTGTTTACTTGAAGGATTAAATGCAACTCCAATTCCTAATGGATATAAACCAACCGGAGATGAACCCTCCTTGTACAGGTTACTCACCCCTACTGTTCTTGCTCTTGACTATGAAGACCATTTGCTCTATGGATTGAAT
>CAILAO010000399.1 GCA_903832105.1 uncultured Pseudomonadota bacterium
CCCCATGTCTAGCGCATAGATCGTGGCGTCGCGAAGCGATGGAGGTACGTCACCTTGAACAATTTTATGGGCAAGCCCCTCGACAAGAGCCGTTTTCCCGACACCAGAATCACCTACAAAAAGAGGATTATTTTTTCGACGTCGACTTAAGACTTGAGCGGCCCTTTCGATTTCACGCTCGCGGCCAATGAGAGGATCAATCTCTCCATTTCTAGCTTTTGCGCAAAGATCAACGGCGTAAAGGGCAAGAGGATCGCGTTTTTTTCGCTTTCCCGGATCAGATCCCGGGCCCCCTGGAATTTGGTGAGTTGGATCTTCTTCACCCTCAAAGGGTTCCTCTCCATCAGATGAATCCATGGTAGGATCAAGAAAGTCAGGATCGTTTTCCCGTGAAACGGTAGACCCTTCCTCCTCGGCTACCTCGGTTCCTGGTTTTGTAACGCCGTGAGAGACGAAGTTTAAAAGATCAAGGCGCCTAATCGATTGTTTTCGCAAAGAATAAACCGCAAAGGAATCTTGTTCCGAAAAAATGGCGATTAAAATATGAGCGCCGTTTATCCTCTCCCTACCTGCCGCCCGTACCTGTTGAGCAGCACGCTGGATGACCCTCTGAAACGCGATCGTAGGTTGAGGGATTTCACCCGGTTTGAGTGCAGAAGCGACTAAATGCATCTCAAAAAACTTTTCTACTTCTGATCTTGTCGTCTCTACCGATCCTCCGCATGCGGTAATCGCCTTGATCGCGGATTCATTAAATAAAAGCGCGTAAAGAAGATGTTCTACCGTGACGAATTCATGACCTCGGCGGGCCGATTCGCTTACAGCTAAGTTTAAACTAACTTCAAGATCGTGAGTAATCATAACTTAATACTTACTTTAATTCTGAATAACAATTAGGAGTTAAGCCCGTTCCATAGTGCATTGCAGCGGATATTCATGCTCTCGCGCCGTTTCCAACACATAGGAAACCTTTGTTTCGGCGATCTCAAAAGAATACACACCACAAACACCGAGTCCCTTGTTATGAACACTGAGCATGACTTCGACTGCTTCTGCGTGAGTCTTTCGGAAGTATTTTTCAAGGATCATGACAACAAAATCCATCGGAGTAAAATCATCATTATGGAGGAGTACACGGTATAAAGGGGGGGGCATGACCGTCGTCTTGTGCTCTTGCATCACGGCTGTGCCAGCATCGCGATCTATATCGCTCGGATCTTGAGAGTTAAGACTTGGATGCTTTTCTGTCATAAAACGACCCCTCCTCGCGCCTGACATTCGAACCAATTCATAACAGGAAGGCGCCCTCTTCGGTGCACACTACCTCAACCAGAAAATCGGGAGCAAGGATTAAATGTAAAAAAGGTAACAAGTTAAACCTTCACAGTCCGCTCAACAAATAATCCTTTAAATACAATATATTATACAGGCGGCCCGTAACTTCCCAGTGAAACGGAGGATTTTAAAAATCAAGGCAAAAGTTAATTCGCGAGATACCGTTCGCGACGGGAAATGCAGTGACAATATTCAAATGGTGCCTTTTAAAAGAATTGACGCAGAGGCACATAAAACCCATGAATGCGCTGTTGATCGGTATATTTAATCCGATAAAGCAACGTCGCAAAATCCCGGTTGAATTAACCCCGTTTTCTCTCCCGCAGCATAGAAGATGCGGGAGGGGGATTTATTCAACAAAGCAGTAACAAAAAGAGCCGAGTAACAGAGCACACAATATTTCTTCGGTGTAATTTCTAAATTCTTTAGCTTTAGCAATAATTCTAAAAAAACAGTTAGTTGCGCTGTAGTCATTTCATGAAACTAAAGACATAAATAATAATCACTTTTTGCACACCGAAAATAGGCGGTTTAACTCACTAATTTCAATGTATTTTAAAATAAATCTAAAGATCCCACAGAACACACCGAAAAGCTAAGAAAGGGTAAGTGCGGTCTCCCAGCCATAACATTTCCTCGATCATAAACAGCTCGAGGAAAAAAGGAGGAAGTTGCCTTATGAAAACAGCATCAATGCACAGAGCTTGCATCTTTATAACACCGGTAATATTGGCCTTTTTCTTCTCAGCGCCTATTGCGGCCGCTGCCGATAAAGATAAAAAAAACGACCCACCCAAAAAAACCAAGACCGTCGTGGCGGCTGTTAAAGACCAGGTAAAAGATGACTTGGAAGACCTGAAAGCTTGGTGGAACTCGTTTAAAGATAGCCTAATAGCTAATCGCGACAAAGACAAAGGTAAGGATAAGGATAAGGATAAGGATAAAGATCATGGTCACGGTGATCATGACGGCCATAATGGTGGTGGTGGTTCTAACTCAGGAACCGTCACGTTAGCAGGTGATGTCACCGGTCCATCAAACGCAAACGTCGTATCAAAAGTCGGCGGTGTCAGCGCCGCAAACATAGCTGCCTCCTCCGCAGCAGTTGGTTCCGCAACAAGTGATAACGTAGCCTCAAGCCTCGCTAAACGTGATGCCAGCGGAAACATTTCAGCCACTAACTTCAATGGTAATCTCGTTGGTAACGTCACTGGTAACGTGTCCGGCTCGGCAGCTTCCGCCGCCCTCTTCACTGGGGATTTAAGTGGTGATATCACC
>CAILAO010000400.1 GCA_903832105.1 uncultured Pseudomonadota bacterium
AGACAATGACGAAGATTAAGTCTAAGCGATAGAAGGCTTTCACGCCAATTGAATACACTAAGAAAAAAAGGCAGGTCTAAACCTGCCTTTACAAGAGTTTTTATGAAAATAATTTTAGTTATTGCAGCAACTTAAGAGCAATCGATGCTGCTTGATTCGCCTGAACCAAGACCGAAGCGCCGGCTTGCTGCAGAATGGAGCTTTGAGTCATTTCAGCAGTCTCAGCGGCAAAGTCGGCGTCTTTAATGCGAGACTTCGCAGCGCTTATGTTTTCGATCTGAATGCCAAGGTTTCTATCGGTTGACATGAGACGGTTTTGAAGAGCGCCAAGACCTGCGCGGTAGGACGCGATGTTCCTCATTGCGTCATCAAGTCTTGTGATAGAGGTTTGAGCGCCAACTTTAGTGGCAACACTCGTGCCATCCTCATTAAGTGTACTGCCAATTCCAAGGGAACCTTCACCTTCGGTGGTAGCGTTCATGTTGTCAAGATTCATTCTAAGGACGTTGACTGGATTCGGTACATCGAGACCATCTGCCCCAGGGAAGTAGTCCTTACCGACTTGAACCTCAAGAGGTGAATAGTTGTGTTCCCGAAGAAGTTCTTCAGGAAGCTCCTTGCTACCCGTCAAAAGTCTCGTCCCGTTGAACTCGGTCGAGATCGCAATCCGATCGACTTCGTCCTTGAGAGCCATGAACTCACCATTCAGATACTGACGTTCTCTCACGCCAATCGTGTCTGATGCGCCTTGAACAGATAGTTCACGTAGACGGATCATGATGTCGTTGATTTCTTCGAGACCGCCTTCAGCGACCTGCACCATGGATATTGCATCATTCGCGTTACGCCTTGCTTGGCCTAGACCTCTAATGTTGGCCTTTAATTGCTCTGAAATCGCAAGACCCGCAGCGTCATCGGACGCCTTGTTGATTCGAAAACCAGACGCGAGTTTTTCCATGTGCTTTGACACTTCCTGAGTGGAAAGTCCAAAGTGACGCTGTGCAAACAATGATTGAACGTTTGTTCTGATACGAAGTCCCATAAAGCTCCTCTTGCTTAGCGCAGAAGGTTATAAAACGAAAGCCACCGCACGCAAGAACAGTAAATGCTATTTTTGAACCATATATTCTGAGAATACATGATCTTCTTGCGATTTGGAAGATAAAAGTCTTAAATGTACAGATGTTAGAAGCTGGGGGGTCACGAGGTCAACACTCTCTTCTCCGGCGAAAATAAAGGGACAAATGGTAAGTTTTAGGCGATTTACCAAACCAGATTCATAGAAAAATCTATTGATGGTTCCGCCCCCAAAAAGGATAACCTTGCCGAAATCTTCGCTTTTAAGCCTATCATATATGAAAGATGCCGGAGACTCATCTTCACGATAAACGAGATTTTTTACAGTCGGATCTACTAAAGAGATCGGCTTGGGAGAAACAAGCCAGCGCGGAACAGACGTTTGACTCCAGAAAGGAAGCTCCGCCGCAAGGCCACGGGTCGTAAGGATGATCCAAGTTGGGAAAAGATTTTTATAATTTTTGACAGCCCACGCTTTTCCCACAACTCGTAGAGAGTTCGCGCCTAAAATCACAGCATCTGCGTCATGCAGGACTTCCAGCAGTCGCTCGCGATCCGCGGGCGACGTAAAACCGTATGCTCGTCTTTCGCCGTCGCTTTCAAGATAGTGACTGGCAATTTTCCCATCAAGAGAGACAGCCATAACATTGATTATTTCTAAACTCAAACTGCGCTGCTCGCTCCTAGTCGCCCTGCCATAGCGGCATTTTTCACAGTAGGATTAATTGGTCCACAAAAGCTTATTCAATTCCGCCTCTACTGCTGAAACATCTTTAGACGAAGCTGCACTGATCTCTTCAACGATCATGCTGCGCGCCTTGTCGAGCATCTTCTTTTCACCGAAAGAAAGATCTTTATCGGTTTTTAACGAACAAAGATCTCGCAAAACTTCGGCGATGTCTTTAACTGAGCCAGTGCGAAGCTTGTCGTTGAACTCGCGAAAGCGTCGATTCCAGGTTGTCTGAGTGATTTTCCCCGGGCTTTTCAATATTGAGTAGATACCTTTTATTTCAAGGTCAGAGATGAGCTCTCGCATTCCGGCTTTAGCGCATCCATGGGTTGGGACCATCAAAATAGCCCCGGAAGAGAGGATCTGGAGGACATAAAAGTCCAACTTGTTTCCACCTATACTCTTGGTTTCGATGCTTTTAACAACCCCAACACCGTGCGCTGGGTAAACAGCTTTATCGCCAATCTTAAATTGCATAAACCTCT
>CAILAO010000401.1 GCA_903832105.1 uncultured Pseudomonadota bacterium
AGTTTGAAATAGGGGCAGACGTGGCCACATATACCGAGGTGCCTATTTGAGAGTCGCCTTTTTTGACAAAAAACCAAGTATTTGACTATATTAATCGTGCAGGAGGAAAAGCCAGTGCCGAAAAAATTTCAATATTATTTTTTGAAAGCCGTCAGCTACGGCGTTGCATGTTCTCTTTGTTTTATCGGTCTTTTGTTCTGGGAGGTGACAGCTTTTTCTGAAACACATACTTTTGCTGAGAAACTTCAAAAGCAATGGCATCAATATCAGGCAGCTCAAGAATTTGCTTTAAAACGGGTCAACGATCCTACTCTGCCTCCAGAAAAGCAATTTGTTACACGTGAAGAGTGGGAAAACATCACTCTTTTGAAGGGCGAATGGGCTTTTTCTGATGATGATCTGAACCGTCTTCGATTATCACAAAAAGTGCGTGTGCAACTTGCAAAAGAAAAGGCCGAGAAATCTTCTATTTTCAATATAGCGAACCTTCGAAGACACCCCCAGGAAAAAAGAACGGCCGAAGTCACAGGGTTTTGTGCGGCTTTTCCGAAAGGTGGTATGCTCCATATTCATCCCTGGGGAACCTTGCATCGTCCGATATTGCAAAAACTTTTTGTGAAGAGCAATCCGGCGCTTAATGTGGCTGAGATTCTTGAAGAGATAAAAAATCCCGAAAATGGAGAGCTGCTTTATCCTCAAGAAATAGCTTGGCTGAAACGTTTGCCTCCCAAGCCAAATTTTTTAACCCTTAGTCCCGGCGATCAGGCACGTTTCGTTGATATGAACTTTCTTCCGCCGGGAGCACACCCATTTGAACGTTTCGATACTGTGTTCGCTTTTTTATCGACAGCTCTTTCGCCTACATCTGTCGGATCTACAGAAAATCTTATCGAGGCGTATCGGGATTATGCGGATCAGTTAAAGAAAGAAAAGGTTTTATATGTTGAATTTACAACTGGTGTAAGCGCGAAGTATCTCGAAGAATACAAAAAAATTGCAGAATTTTATGAAAGGGACTTTGGTATCGTGGCTAGATTTAATGCGTCTTTTGCGCGTACCCTCTCTAGGGAGGATCAACGCAAGGAAATTTCGGAATTTCTAGAAACCGTAAATAGCCCTCTCGTCGTTGGGATTGATCTACTGGCAAACGAAAAAAACACGCCAGCCCTTGAAAAGGGTCAAGCAATTTATATTCCTGTGTTAACCTATGTGAGAGCGGGAAAGAGGCAACTTCATCGCACGATGCATGCAGGGGAACTCGGAGATTCAAGAAATCCGAGAGATGCCATGATCCTCGGTGCTGAACGTTTGGGGCATGGTGTTAAACTTGAAGACGACCCAATTTCTCTCGAATATGCGGCTATTCACCAGCTTCCAGTTGAGATCAATCTCACGAGTAATGTTAAATTGGAAGCAGTCAAAAATCTAAGCACTCATCCCTTTCTTAGATATCTAAGATTGGGTTTGAAGGTAAGCCTCAGTACCGATGACGAAGGAATCTTTAAAACCACAATTAATCAAGAGTGCGAGAAGGCAATTCTTAATACAGACATCACTTACGCAGAAATGAAAAAAATGTCCTACAATGCGATTGATACCGCTTTTGTTTCCGACACGGAAAAAAAGCATCTTTTTGAACAACTCGATAGGCAATTTGAGATATTTGAAAAGAAATTGAACAGGGATGAGCTAAAGAGAGTGCCTCGGCCACTTAATCCTTAATCGGTTTTTCTTGCACTACATAGGCTTTTAGTTTTGCAAGCGTGGCTGGTGTCGCTTGGACGTCAAAAACGGCCGCATTTTCACCACTATAATCCGAATCTAAAACAAGACAATGCTGAAAGAGTATTGACAATACTGACGTATCAGAGTGGGGAATAGCGACTTTTGTCCTGACAAAATTGGATTCGAAAAATTTATAGATATGCTCACGGAGCAGATGGATATGCTCCTCCTTAAAGGCTGAAATCGAAATGCTTCCCTTGTACGCTTGAGTCAGTATCTTGTGAAGAAAAGGTTCGTTAAGTTTATCGATTTTATTGAAGACCAAGATAACGGGAATTTCACCCGCGCCGATTTCCTTTAAAACGTCCTCAGTAATTTGCAACTGAGCTTTATAATTTTTATGAGAAAGATCGACGACATGAAGAAGAAGATCGGCTTCTAATACTTCATCAAGTGTTGATTTAAAGCTGGCGACAAGGCTATGCGGCAGATTTCTGATAAAACCTACAGTATCACTGACAAGTATTTTAGGTCTCGTATTCGGATCAAGAGTCCTGATGCTCGCGTCAAGAGTTGCAAAAAGCGCATCTTTCGCAAGAAGTTGAGCTTTAGTGAGGGAATTCATAATGGTGGTTTTGCCAGAGTTCGTGTAACCGACAATGGCGACTTTAAGCTCCCGCCTGCGAGCTTTTCGCTGTGTTCTCTTCTCATTGTCAATCTGTTCGAGCTGCTTTTTTAAACGGGCGATGCGGTCTCTCGCACGCCTTCGATCGACTTCGATTTGCTTTTCACCCATACCCCTCTGGGTGGCATCTCCCCGCTGTCTTTGAAAATGTGTCCAGGCTCCGCCAAGTCTTGGGAGAAGATACTCAAGCTTGGCAATTTCGACTTGGGTCTTAGCGGCGTTTGTGCGAGCATTTTTTGCAAAAATCTCTAAAATGACGCCTGTTCGATCCATGACACTGCAATTAAGCGACTTTTCGAGGTTTCTAACTTGAGGTGGCGACAGGTATCGATCGAACACAACAACATTGGCGCCAATTTCTAGTACTCGGGCCTTTATTTCATCAATTTTTCCTGAACCAAGAAGGCTCGCAGGAACGAGACGATTACGACGTTGAATAATTCTTTCTTTTGGAACCAACCCTAGTGTCGTCACCAAAGCTTCGAGTTCCGTGAGGTCGTCTTCTAGGGTGTCTAATTCTTCACTACTTAATAGAACACCAACGATAATGGCAAGGTTTGAAGGGATTTGTTTGTCTGCTTTTTGCTTCGTCACTAGCACCACGATATGAGTTAAAATCTATCCCACTAAATTCGTCTGACCGTCTCAATAAATTCTATCTATCGGCCAGTTGCCGATAGGGGTATTCTACTGCTTTTTCTCTGTTTTGTAAGCTACTTAAAAAAAGCCATCTTTTCTCGCCACAAGTTTCCTCGTAAATCGGTCATTAGTAAATCGGAGCCATCTCGTACAGTGTTGTAATCGGGATAAATGGGAATTTTTCCGGTTGGAGTATCGACAACGTATGTGGGAATGGCAAAGCCGGAAAGTGTTCCTCGAAGGCTTTGAATAATCTTGAGCCCTTGGTCAATAGATGTGCGAAGGTGCTGTGTTCCAGAGACAAGGTGAGGGTGGAACAGATAGTATGGTCTGACCCTGATCGCGATCAGCTTTTGAAGAAGACTCCTCATTTGGTCCTCCTTATCATTAACCCCCTTTAAAAGTACTGACTGGTTACCGACCGGAATACCAGCCATTACGAGATTAGAAATAGCCTGAACGGCCTCGTTAGTGATCTCTTCGACACAGTTAAACTGCGTATTGACCCAAATGGGATGGTAACGAGCGAGGAGCTCAGCAAGCTCCGGTGTGATTCTGTATGGTAAGGTTACGGGGGTCCTGGTACCAAAACGGATAATATCAAGATGGGGTATCGATCGAAGTTCGAAAAGCATATTTTCCAGGTCGCCATCCAGCGCGAGAAAAGGATCCCCCCCAGTCACGAGAACATCTCTGATTAATGGATGTTTTTTAATATATTCAACAGCTCTTTGGACTAAGGGACCATCAAAGCAAATTCCGGTTTCAGAAAATCTAGTCCTTCGGAAGCAATGCCTACAATACGTTGGACATTCCCCCGAAATACAGAGAGCAACTCGGTCGGGATAAAGGTGAACGAGTCCAGGAAAGGGAGAGTTTCCTTCCTCCTTCAGGGGATCCGCACTCAAATACTCGTAAGAGATGGTTTCGGAAGACCTGGGGATCACCTGGAGTCTGATAGGTATCGAGGCTTCGGAGGACTTTTTAGAGAGCTGCAAAATGAGGCCAAAGTAGTAAGGAGAAATCTGCATGGGGTACTGTGATAACTTTCGGGGATCGGAAGTCAAAGCTTCTTTCTCCTCTGGGAGGAGCTTGATTAAGTCCAAGAGATTGGAAGATGAATCAACCCTATTCGTCATCTGCCATTTCCAGTCACTAAAGCGATCGCCGGAGACTTTGAAAAATTTCGAGGTCTCGGCGGTAAGGCTGTCGGATTTATCAAAAAATCTCCTAAAATCGCCGCTTAAAAGTGGTGTTTGCGTTCGATTGGGCTCTTTTGTGCTAGTAATGGATGTCATGGGCGTTCAATACCCCATTTAGGACAGAGTTTTCCAATAGGGCACGTTGAACAAGATGGTTTGCGCGCTTTACAAACATATCGTCCGTGGAGCACTAAAAGGTGATGGGCATCGCGAAGATCGC